>JAISBL010000058.1 GCA_031266215.1 Tannerellaceae bacterium
TGCGGTTGTAACAAGTAAAATACCCTATTGTGAAAACTACCTGAATCCGTTTGTCGACTGTGCCTGAAAAATATTAATGATATTTAACGACATAGAATTGGAGTTAGTCATAGAATTCAAGCCCTTCAGGGCGCAGCACGGGACAGACTACCCAAACCAACAAAACTGTGTAACAGTTCAATTGAACTACTTACGCCTTTAAAATAATATCCTAACTTTGCAACATAATCTATTCATAACACCTGCATGCTGCAAAGGACAGCGCCTGGAATTAAACCGAACTCTATTAACAATCAAAAAACAAAGTATGAAACCGTATTATTCCTGTCTGATCATCTGTTTTATCCTCCTGGCGGCAGCTTTCGGAGGCTGCAAAGATAACGACCAGCCGCCCTACGAGGGTATCGAAACAACGCCGCCACCTCCGCCTCCGCCGCCAGTGTACGTGGAAGATTCCGCAGGCTATATGGCAAAAGCCAGTATAGAGGGAGAATGGAAACTGATCAAAGAATCCATCCGTATTTACCTTCACAAAAAAGGAGACGATTACGAGATAAAAACCCCCTACGACAGCATCGTATCCTACGAAGACAGTCTGATTGTATACAAATTCACCGTCGAAGAGCAAACATATACCTACAATAACCGCAACGATCTGTACGCCCTCAGCCAGAAGGGAGAACTGATCATCACCCGCGGAGCAGGCGACACGGCTGAAGAGCGCATACCGTATATCTTTTTCTTCGAAAACTATTGTGATCCATTAGCGCTCTACCACGACCCCGAACCGAATCTTATACTGAACGATTCGGCATTCTATTGCAAACTGTATCCGCCCAAAATGCATATACAACCTGTTTCAATAGATCCTGAGAGTGGTCTTAGAAGATATTCTGACGAATCAAAGACATTAATTTCCAAAGACCGGGAATAGTCTCATAAGACTTAAAGACTTATAAGTCTTTTAAGACTCAAAGGCTTTTCAGTCACCGGCACTGAGAAAGCATAGAAAGCCCTGCGGGGCTTTTTTAGTTTGAGAAAAGTAAAAAGCCTGTTGATAACCCGGCAATAAAGGTTGAAATAATGGAGGCAAACCCGGCGGCAGCCGGCAGCGAACATAAAAAGGTTTTGCCAACACACATTACAAGGTGGATTTATCATCCTTGAAAAGCTGTTAGAAGTAAAACACACCATACATACAGGTTTTATCAATAACGGAGTACACCTGAAACTAAAGATTTAAAAAACAAGAGGTAAAACACCACTTTGGATGTTAATAAACTATGGATAACACAAGACGGGCATTTGATAAGCAAAAATCAAACTATTAACAGCAAAAAATATAAACCGTTTAAACAAGTCATCATTAATATCCTTCTTTTTTAAACATTAAAACATATATAATGATATTACTGTGTGTGCAATAAAAACAGGCAGGCGCGCACGGACGCTGTACATCAATCTCCCTGCCCGGATGGCACCTTCATATACGGCATGAGATCAAATGAAACGTTCGGGTAATAGCTTCCGGTGTGTGGCGACGCCGCAGGCATCCAATTTCGATAGCCCTGCAAGCATGTAAGGGTGCAGCACGGGGCAGGGCAGTCAACTCCCTTCAGAACTTTTATGTAACTTAACGTGAGTTTGATATAACTATCAGAACAGCATTGGTTGTTTGTTTTATCAAAAGGGAAAGACAAACTTTTAGTCGAACATGCAACAAACGAAATGAACAGTAAACACATTAGTTTTTCAGACAACCTATCGGCACAACCAACACGCCGTTCTTTCGACGGAATGCAAATTGTCCGCCGGTCAGTATGAGCAGGAATGACGGCTTGCGTATCTTGTCGGTGTTGATCTTTTCTTTCAGTTTCAGCAAATTGTCTGCCGCCTCGTCGATCTGTTTTTGTCCCAGCTTTACTTCGATTGCTCCCCAGCGACCGTCGCGCAACTGCACTATCATATCAGCCTCCAGGTTGCTTTTGTCACGATAATGGAACACATCGCCGTCGTTTCGCTGTGCGTAAACGCGCATATCGCGGGCGCATAACGCCTCGAAAAGAAATCCGAAATACTCAAAGTCACGCAAAATCGCTTCCGGGTTGGCTCTCATTACCGCCGTGGCGATAGCAGGATCGACAAGATGGCGTTTAGGGGAGGTGCGGATAGCTGTTTTTGAACGTAATGACGGCGACCATGCAGGCATGTCCTCCACGACGAAAATCCGGCGCAGGGCGTTATAATAAACTGCAAAAGTTTTATAGGTAATGGTAGTTTCGGTGCTTTCCACATCATCCAAAATAGTCTGCATTGAGGCCACCGTCGCAATGTTCCGCGCCAGCGAGCGCAACAGCAAACGGGCGCGGGCCGGATTCTTTTCCACACCGTCGATCCGTGAAATATCCTGATTGATAATCGCTTCGACATAATCGATAGACATCCGCAAAGCGGTCTTGTCGGGCTTTCCGATAGTGGCGGGAAAACCGCCCCTGCAAATGGTGAAAGCGATCTGTTCGATGCTTAAATTGGAAATGCCCTCGATGTCGTGCTTTCCGTCGAACAGGTCGGCAAGCGATACCGTTCCGTTGGATTCTTTGGATTCGTACAGGCTCATCGGACGCATCATAATCCTTGCAAAACGACCCGTTCCCGTGTGAGCCGTTACATTGTCGGCAGGCACGGCGGAGCCGGTCAGAATAAATTGCCCCGGCAACCCCCGTTTATCTACCTCGAATCGCACCGCATCCCACAGCACCGGAGCCATTTGCCACTCGTCGATCAATCGCGGCGCTTCGCCCTGCAACAGCAGCGAGGGCTTTGTGTCGGCCATTTCCTGGTAGGAACGCGCATTGTCAGGGTCTTGCATATAGAGGGTGCTCCGTGCGATATTCCCGGCGGTGCTTGTTTTTCCGCACCACTTCGCACCCTCAATAAGCACCGACCCCATTACGGCAAGCGCTTCCTGGAGTTCCACATCGCAAATTCTTGGTAAATAGTCGTATTTTGCCATATTTATATCCTTTTATCGCAAGCAAAGGTAGTCAATACTTCGAACTTTGGTAAACTTTTACTCCGGACTTTGGCGGAATTATACTCCGTGATTTGGCTATGATAAAAGGCGGTTTATGGATTGTCCGATTTGTGCGGAAGTTCCGCACAAATTTAAGCGGATGCAAAACATATATAATGATATTACTGTGTGTGTAATAAAAACAGACAGGCGCGCACGGACGCTGTACAGCAATCTCCCTGCCCGGGTGGTGGCCTTACACTTGAAACGTTCGAGTGGTAGCTTTAGGTGTGTGGCGACGCCGCAGGCGTCCAATTTCGATAGCCCTGCAAGCCCGTAAGGGCGCAGCTCGGGGCAGGGCAGTCAACTCCCTTCAGAACTGCTAAGCTGTTCAATCGGGGTGTTTTTTATACCCCGTGCTTCGGCGCGGGATTACTCACATTAAGTCACTAAGGTCTTAAAGACTTTAAGACTGCACGAAAAGAGTCAATGGCGGCAAAAAAGCAGTGGGCGTCTTTCCCCGGATTCACCCGGAGGAAAAGACGCCCGCCCCGAAAAACGCAGATATTCACATGCTAAAGAAGGCCCCGGATATTACTCCAAATTGGTTTTATGTTATTGTTGTACGCAACGTACAGGTAAAGCCCAGGCCCGGTTAACCGACTCGGTATCAATTTTATTTCCGTCATTGGCTAAATACCAGAAATGCGCCTTTGCAGCATTTACATCAGATGACCATACGGCTGCATTCATGTTTGCATCTGTTCTGCCATTAGTTGGTAAAGTAGAGTTAGCGGCGATAGGGAAGTATCCTCCTGCCACGGAATAAAGTATCTCTCCGTTACCGTTACTGCCGGTTGACTTCCACCTTCTGTCCGAAACGAGGGGGAGCGTCTTTGTGCCATAATCTGCTATGATGCTGTTAAAGTCTGCCTTTGTGGGAACTCTCCATCCGTCAGGACAGGGGCCCTGCTCATTTGCGCCTGACCAGAGCAGGTCATTCCTCGAAGATAACCAGTCGCCGGTGCTGGTGGTGATAACTTTTTTGCTCGGATCATCTGCTGCAAGAGGGCCTGCTATCGCGTCGGTTGCAGTATATGTGTCTTTGTGAAAACCGGTATTACGCCCCCACTGGAAATACAGGCCCATCTGGGCGACGGTAGGTTGAGCAAGGGTAACCACTTCTATCTTAGTGGCCCCCACGTTCACAGGCGACCAGTACTTACCGCCCCTGAGTACCGGCTTGTACGGTTCGCTGGTAAGATACCTTGAGTCGTAGTAAGGCGGCACGCTTATAACGCTGACTGTCTTGTTATCACCGGTTGTACCTGTAAGATTAACTTCGAGGTCAACGGGCACTTTCGTTACGGGCAGACTGATAGTGACAGTACTCATGTAGCCTGCGGTGCCGGCGTAAGTCACCTGTACCGGGTTGCTGATGCCAACATTGATAGCTTCAGCGTGCGTGCCGTGAAGGGCTGTAATCGAAGCGAGGGTAGGTTTGGTTGCTGCCGCACTCACATAGAATAACTGTACGGATGCAGCGCCGGTAGCATCTGAATAATCCACGTTGTTATCACCGCTGATGCTAACGCCCTGGCTGGAGGAAACAACAGGATTAAATCCGGCCTCGACGCTTCCATCTTCGAAGGTGGGCAGGTTATCGGCATCTGTCCAGTCGGCAACCACAAGTTTAAAGCTCAGGTCGGAGCTTGTTGCGCTCTGGGTGACCATTATCCGGTACAGCTTGTTGGCATCTATCGGCTGACTGGCGGCAAGGGGGATTAAGTACGTCTTGCTCTCAGCCGTGACGGTAATAACCGTACCCGTGCTGCCTGCACCAAGTGTGGTCGGATAGAGGTAGAAGCTCGTACCGGTGTTAGCCAGACTTCCTCCCGCGATAGTGTAAGTAAGTCCGCCGGCAAGAGGCGCAGCCACGGTGTTGCTGTGATCCAGTATCCTGCCCGTAGGAGCGGCATTGGTGATACTCACATTAGTAATAGTGATACCCTCTGCAATAAC
>JAISBL010000080.1 GCA_031266215.1 Tannerellaceae bacterium
ATAATGACAACAATAATCAACACCTGCAATAAGAATAGCCAGACATTAAATCCGATATAGTTTTTTACTTCTAAATCCATCTTAATTTATGCAAAACACTAACCGGGAGACAGCTAACACTATTGCTGTTGAGTCCGATCTTTTTGTCAGAGAAAAAACCGGGTTAAACGAAAATTATACGCCTTTAAGTAAAGCTGCCAATGCTGCGGTTAAAAGATTCTTTGACCTGTTTTTCTCCTCTTTATTTCTTATCGTGATATTTCCTTTTGTTTATCTGATAGTCGGGATTGCTATCAAACTGTCTTCCCCGGGTCCTGTGTTTTTTCTGCAGAAACGAATGGGGAAAGATGGAAAAGTTTTCTTTTGTTACAAGTTCCGAAGTATGCGTGTTAATCCCGATACCCGGCAGGCTACCGCCAACGACCCGCGTACAACGCGCATCGGCAGGTTCCTGCGCCGCACCAACCTCGACGAACTGCCGCAGTTCATAAATGTCTTCAAAGGAGAGATGTCGGTCGTGGGACCGCGCCCCCACCCGCTGTGGCTGGACGACCGGTATGCGCCTGTGATTGGTGATTACATGCTGCGTTACACAATCAAACCGGGTATTACCGGATGGGCGCAGATAAACGGATGCCGTGGAGAAACAAGAAGAACTGAAGATATGGAGCGGCGTGTTGCCAGGGATTTGTGGTATATGAGGAACAGGACTTTCGGCATGGATATTTCCATCATCCTTAAAACCATTATCTGCATGCTGCGTGGAGATAAAAACGCCTATTGATATTTCATTCGGGCTATGCTATCATAATTTCATCCGCGCTGATAAGAGACGTTCTGAGATATTGATATAATATTCTTAGTTTTGCAACTGATAACAAAAAAAGCGAAACGTTCATGCATATAGCGAATCCCATATACGATGTATCCTTTATTAATATACCGGGAAATCTCTGCTTCATCAGAACTGATCCCGATCGTCTTCACTTCATGGTAGCGACCTCGACTCTTGTCTACAACGACTACACTTACGCTTCCCGACTTATTCCTTTTCTTACGGACATACATGATTAAGATTCTTTTTTAATTCCGCGCCTCCAAAAAACAGGTGATGCAAATTTACAAATATCTATTAATCAATATGCTATGGACGAACGGATTTCTGTGCGACGAAGTCAGGAAAAAGAATGGCGTCTCCTGAAAACAGGCCGTTGTCCACGGCTTTTGTGCATGGAATTCCTTAAGGGGCGTTCTCATACGCCAGTGTGAAGCTGCCCGGATAATGCTGTGATCGGGAGCTTCTTTGGAACCAGTAAGACATGTTCCTAAAGTAACAGACGTAAAAGATTCATGGCCGCGCCCAATACGGAATACAGGCATAAACTACCGGAGTTTTAAGTGCGTTGGCATTGAGGGAAAAATAACATCCCGCCTGCAAAATATACACTGCCTCCCCCGTCAGCGGGCCTTTAAAGCAGGCCTGCGGCGCTGTCGGTGACGTGTTTTGCGGCTACGAAAGAACTGATTTCGTTGTTGAGCACCTGCTGCTCGGCTTTTTTCAGCATCGAGATCACGGCGGGGTTGTTGTAGAAGTTGTTACGCAGTATCTCGTTGATGCTTTCGTACATCCAGTATTTAGACTGCTCGTTACGCCTGCCGGAGAAGTATCCGTTCTGTCTGGTGAAGGCGACGTATTCGTCCACCATATCCCATATCTCACGAATGCCCAGCTTATAATAACCCGAATAAGTAAGCACCTTCGGCGTCCATCCCGAATCGGCCGGCGGGAAGAGGTGAAGCGCGCTGCGGAACTGCGAGGCGGCAAGGCGGGCCTTTTCTACGTTATCGCCGTCGGCTTTGTTGATTATTATCCCGTCGGCCATCTCCATAATACCCCTCTTAATACCCTGCAACTCATCCCCCGTACCGGCCAGTTGTATGAGCAGGAAGAAGTCCACCATCGAGTGTACGGCCGTTTCGCTCTGCCCAACGCCTACTGTTTCGACAAATACGGCGTCGAACCCGGCGGCCTCGCACAGCACAATGGTCTCCCTTGTCTTACGGGCTACGCCGCCAAGCGAACCTGCTGATGGGGAGGGGCGTATGAAGGCGTTCTTCTCGCGTGCCAGCTCCTCCATGCGGGTCTTGTCTCCAAGTATGCTGCCTTTGGAGCGTTCGCTGCTGGGGTCTATGGCCAGCACGGCGAGTTTACGCCCTTTAGAGATCAGGTACATGCCGAAGGCGTCGATAGATGTGCTTTTGCCGGCCCCCGGCACTCCTGTTATCCCTATGCGGACGGACTTTCCTGCGTACGGCAGGCATTTCTCGATGATCTCCTGCGCCAGTTGCTGGTGTTCGGGCCGGGAGCTTTCCACCAGTGTCACAGCCTGGCTGAGGATGGTGATGTTTCCCTGCAATATTCCCCCGACAAACTCCGGAGCGGTGTATTCCCTGCGTTGAAGTCTTCGTTTGAGGTAAGGATTTACGGTGGGTACGCCGGATATGCCTTTGTTTACTTTCAGTCCTTTATATTGCTCGCTGTTCTCGGGATGTTCCATGATTGTGTTACTTTTCGGCGGTTACTTTTATCAGCCTTACCGGCCCGCCCGGATCGTTACACACTACGTGGATGAATGCTTCCAGTCTGGCTTTGATCTCTTTGGGGCGGATGCTTACCTTGTAGGTGGACGAGGCCCCGGGCTTTAATTCTTTCTTTCCGCCGGATATATCGACCAGTTCGTCATCGCAGTCGACGCTGTATATGAGTAACGGTGATTGCCCGGTGTTGGTGATGACAAGGCTTTCGGACTCTTTGCCTCCGATGCCGATAAAGGAGATGATACCGCCGCTCTTTCCGGTCATTTTGCCGAAATCCAGCAGCGTCTGCGAGAACTGTGCTGCCGGGGCTTTCGCCTTTTCGGAGGCCGACAGGCGGCTGAAGTTGTTTATTATGTTGGCTGCTACATGAATGGAGCCTTCCGCCTTTTTCTCTCCCGCGCTTTCGACCGATAACGGCAGGATGGAGGATATGCGGCCCATTCTTTTGACTTTGTCGGTATCGAAGAGCACTGATATTTCTCCTGTTTCGTCGGGCCTGATGGTGTCGGGGATGACCTCTACGGTGAGGTAATCCGGCGTTTTGGCCGGGTATATTTTAAGGGGCGCTTTCCCTTCGTTCTTTATTCGTATTGTTTCTTCGAGCGCTTCGCCCGGATATATACGGCTGTACTGGATGGTTTTTGTCTGCAGCTTCAGGTTACCGATGCTGTATGGGTAGGTGATGGCGGGTTGTTCGGGGACAGTGCGGCTCTTAACCGTTCCTTTGATGTAGAGGGTAAGTCTTCCGTTTGCGGCGTTGCTGTGTATGATGATGCTTTTATGGAAGGGGCCAGGGCGGCCTTTGGGGTTGTAGCTGACTTTAACTTCTCCTGTGCTTCCGGGGGCTATGGGCGTTTTAACCCATTCGGGCTGAGTGCATCCGCAGGAGGCGGTGATACGGTTGATGACCAGGGCGGCGGGGCCGGTGTTCTTTATGGTGAAACTGTGGGCGGCAAACCCGTCGGCTTCGGCTATAACGCCGAAGTCGTGGGTTTGATTATCCGAACCAATTGTAGCGCCGCCCTTTTGCGAATAAGCAGAACTGCCGGTAAGCAGTATAATAGCGAAGGCTGTTGTGATTTGCTTTATTCGGTGCAACATCAATTGGTCCCTGGGATAGCTCCTGTGTTTTAATTTACATCTCCACGTATTGTTAATACCTGGCTTCCGCGTTTGCCGTTACTGTATATGGATACGGTCTTGGCAAACGGCCCGGGACGGCCTGACGGATCGTAAGTCACGAGGACTTCTCCGGTCTTACCCGGGGCGATCGGTTCTTTGGTCCAGTCGGGAGAGGTGCATCCGCAGGATGCGATAACACGTGTAATAACCAGAGGTTGCGTTCCGTCATTCTTTATGACGAAAGCGTGCGAGACTTTTCCGCCACTTTCTTTAATGGCTCCGAAATCATGAGAATCTTCACTAACTAATAAGGAAGCGGCGGCATCATCCTGCGCCGAAGCCATACCTGCCGACAGCAGGATAGCCATGAATACGAAAATAATCTGTTTCATCTTACTATTTACTTTAAAATTAAGTGATCACATCAGCGCCGGCAAAGTTAATAATTATCCTGAGCGCAATGCTTTATTCATGCACAAAAATTATATTTCCTTCCGTATATGAGACAAACTCAGGGGCGTAGAGGCACTGCAAAGTTGCGGCGCCTCCGCTGTAACGTCCGCTGCGGGAGACGTAGGCGGCGTATTCCATGACGTAGGTCCCACGCGGCAGACGGTCGAAGAAGAAGTTCTCGGACACGTCTTTGGGCGAGTGGTAGCAGAGAAGCCGGTCGACCGACATGACGCCGGAGCGCTGAACGGCCGGCTCGAAGCAGCCGGGACGGAGGTCTTTCAGACTGACATATTCCATATCACGGTCGGCCCGTATGGTCAGCCGTACTATCACCCTGTCGCCAACCCTGAGAGGACGAAGGGTATCGACGGGGACTATCTGCCGCTGCGAGCCGCTGTTGGTTTCAACAAAGAGCTTCTTCTCCACGCTCAGCGCTCCCCCCTGTTGGCTTACCATGCTGATTGGCGCAAAATACTGATAGTAGACAGCCCCCCAGGCCGGCGCCTTTCCTTCCTTCCTGAGTGTTACGGTGTGCATGGCGGGCGTGATGTCTTTGCCTTCGATGGTTTCTTTTACATATCCCGTAGCCATTTCTCCCTCACCTCCGACAGAGGATACGTTTAGCGTCTTATCTCCCCATCGGACCGTTGTACTGTTTGCATCCGCCAGCCAGTCGCTACCGTCGCTCAAAAGGCTGTATACGGCATTTACGGTAGAAGGCGCAGGGCCCCAGTTTTGTGTCTGTTTGCGGCTAAGCAACCATTGCTTAAGAAGGTTTATCTCGCCGGCATCGGCGCCCAGCGTTCCGAAAACGCTCATCAGCAGGCTGTGTACGGCTATAGGAGAAAGCAGCGAATTCTGCCCGCTGCTGTTATTAGCCCAGTACATGCCCTGTTCAGGGGAAGTAGTGGCAGTCCTCCTCAGCCATGAAAGTATCTCGCGGGCAACCCTGTTGTTGCCGTTGCGGTGCATCAGCAGGGCTATATCTCCCTTTTCGTACAGGGAGACTTTTGTCCACTGCCTGGCAGCCTGCGCAGTGTAAAAGCGAATGGCTTCGCCGACTGCACCCGCCTGTGGTATATCGCTGTATGAACTGCGGACGTACAGGTATTGCAACTGAAGCGGGGTCGGCACATAGCTGTCGGTCGATCCCTTCGACTTGCGCAGGGCCTCGTATTCTTCGCTGATAATCTTATCCATGTACCGGACGGCTTTTGCCTGCATCTCTTTCTCCTGCCGGCTGTACTGCACGGCGCCGAGGCCGGACAGCTGCGCCATACCTTCCAGTATATGCAATGTAATGCCGGGGCTGGGATAAAGGCCCCTGAACCACTCCCACCCGCCGTCTTCACGCTGGCGGCCGATCAGTTCCCTCATGGCCGCTTCGCGCAGGTACGAAGTCCGGTTGATGTCGAAGAGCATACCCAACTGCTGCTTCTGTTCGCTCTCCGTCTTTGCGTCGAGCATCCAGGGAGTCTCATCCAGCATGATGGCCTTAAGCTCTTCGTTCCGCTCAAGGCTGGAGAGGAGTGTGGCGGCGGAGGCGTCCGTTCCTTTCTGCGCCTGCCATTGTTCTATGGCCCTCCTGATACGCGGACTGGAGTTAGCTATGTGCGCCGCCAGCGTCCTGACGTAGTAGGAGGCGAACCATGAGACCACGTCGTCATTACGGGGCTCTGCAACGGCGGGCAATGCCTGGACGGCGTACCATACCGGGTTGTTGCTGAGTTCGAGGGTCATCCGATGCGGGCGGACCTGCCCGGCCTGTATCTGCTTTTCCGTCTCCCCGGACAGGTAGAACGGCGCGCTCCCGGTCACCAACATCTCGTCAGGGAGCACGGGGAGCAGATGCTGCTCGCCATCGCTGCCGGCCTCAGATTCGGCCACTATACGGAATCCGGCCGGACCGGCGGCGGCATCGGATATGGTTACCGTCCAGCTGACGGTTGCAGAGCCGCCGGCCGGCAGTGTGAAGGACTGGACCTGCGGGGAGATGATCGGGCTTTCGTCTTCGGGATTGAACACCTCCAGGCGGGCCGCGCCCGATGTTCCGGCGTCAGACAGGTTGATGATCTGGGCCGAGAGGTGCACCTCGTCGCCCCGGCGTATGAAGCGCGGGAGGTTAGGAAGCGTCATAAGGGGCTTTTGCGTCACCAGTTCGATAGTAGACATACCGTACTTCAGGTCTGCCGTATGCGCCAGGGCCTGAAGCTTCCATGTCGTATTGCTCTCAGGCAGGGTGAAGTCCACCGCCACGCTGCCGTCTTCGCCGGCAAACAGGGAGGGGAAGAAAAAGGCCGTCTCATTGAAGTCGGCGCGCAGCCTGAGCGGCGCCGCAGCCACGGGCTGGGCTTCAGGGACCTCTTCGGGCGGAGAGTTCTTCTGCATGACCGTCATACTCTCCTGCAATACGGCCGCACCTGCCGGAGCGGACGCCATGTCGGCGCTCCTCGCCATTGCCAGGTAGGCAGAGGAGCGACGGGGCAGGTCAAGCGCCCCCTGCCAGTCGAGCCGGTCGTATGCGAAGGCCGACGCGCCCCACCGGCTGTTTACCGGCGCAACGTCTGAGCCGTACCACGAGCCTAACCCTTCGCTCGGCATAAACCTTCCGTAATACGGGACGTTATACCTTACCGGAGAGAAGCGCCAGGCGAAAGGACGTATCCGGTCTAATGAAGCATCGTACATCCCGGCCAGCACCTCGGCCCCCGCTACAGGCAGGGCAGCGGCGTCGGAGATACGGAACCTGATGCTTTCGTGGCTACCGGGCAGCAGCCTGTCGCGGAAAGATTCGGGCTTTACGGTCAGCGTACGGCCGGGGCGCCTGCGCATTATGGTCGTCTGCTCGGTGTACAGCCTGCCCTCTTTGACGAAGGTGAAAGAGGCGGTCATGCCGTCGCCGTAGCTTTCGAGCATCGGAACCCTGAAAGACCGGTTCTCACGGCTCAGCTCCACACGCCGCCGCACAACGTTCTTTCCGTCGGCAAAGACTTCCATCAGAAGGTAGACGTCGCTGTCGGAAGAGCCGAAGTACAGCTCAGCCTCTTCGCCCGGCAGGCATTCGTTTTTACCGGTCAGCAGCCATGTGTGTGAAAACACCGGCGGTGCGGGGTCATTGCGGCTGTAGAGTATGAAGTCATACCTGTCGTCCACCCTCCGCCCCCTGTTGTCGGCGGACGACAGGCTGAGGCGTATGCGTCCCGAAGGAATCTGCCGCAGCAGGTCGCGGCTCAATGGGACTCCCGAAGTGAAAGAACCCTTAACCAGTTCGCGCACCTCGCGGTATTCGCCTTCCCTACCGGTGTCTTCAAGGAGGGCGAAGGCGTACGTGCCGCCCACCGTCACAGCCTCTCCACTCAATGTGCGGGCTGCGATCGTTATCACGGTCGTGTCTTTGTCAACCCTTCCGCCGAAGGGAGCAGAGAGGACTATGCTGCTGTCGCCTACAGCGAAGTTGAGGGTAGTCTCCTGCGTCTCGCCCTTACTGTCGGTCACCTGCGCTATGATGTCATACGACTGGTAAGAGGCGTACGGAATGCTATTATCTTTCTCAGGGCGGAAGGCGAACGAAAAGCTTCCGTCACCCGCCAGCGGGGCCGTCCCCGCCGCCACCTGCTCCTCGCGGAACGTCCCGTAGGCGTGGCGCAGCATGAAAGGCCTGCGCACGATACGGTACGTCACCGTCCCCTCCGTAAGCGGAGCCCCGGAGAACGTCTGCGCGTCCCCCCTTATGGTCACTTCGTCGCCGAAGGCCACTTCATCCTTCACCCCGGGAAGGTTTACCCGGAACGTCGGGCGCTTGTATTCTTCCACCGCTATGCTCACCGAGGCGTTTGCCGCAGAGAGGGTAAACCATCCGGTAAGCGTACGGGCGGGCAGGACAAACTCCCCGCTGAACGATCCGAAGGCGTTTGACGTGAGCGACTTTGTGGCCACCTCCCTGTAATCGGCGTCGCGCAGGACAACCACAAAGCTCTCCCCCGAAGCCACGCGCGGGTCGTCACTGTCGTTCACGTAAGCTATGCCTTTGAAGAACACCGTCTGGCCCGGGCGGTAGACGCCACGGTCGGTAAACAGGCTAACCTCCGTTACCACCCTCCCGGCCGGCGCCCTTCTTCCTCCGCTTATCATTACGAGCGGCGACATACCGTCGGTTTCCGTCCAGGGCTGGCAGGCATAAACGCCGCCGGCTTCGGCTACGGGGATAAGGGCAAGTCCGTTAGCGTCTGTCTTTACCGTTCCAGTGAGCCTCAGGGCTCCTGACGAACCGCCGTAGTAGTTCACCGCGACATCGCCGAGGGGCCTGCCGCTCAGGTAATCGGTCACCAGCGCCTCAACTTCACCCTGCGGTGTAGGCCGGGTGACGGCCGCCAGCCCTGATACGCTGAAACTGCCCTTTACGCTGAGCGGCGAGCTTCCCTCTGTGGAGACGACGTAGTCATACAACCCCGGCCCGTCTATTCCGGCAACAGACAACACCGTGTCGCACGGCGTAAAGGAGTTCAGGGGGCGAAGCCTTAGAGAAACATCCCTAACCGGCCTGTTTCCCGGCCTGCCGGCAGCGGACGCCGTCTCCTCTATCCTTCTCCCGCTTTTGTATATCCTCAGCCTCGCTTCTTCTACATTATTATATCTTATCTTCAGGCTAAGGTCTTTCCCCGGATACACCGTGCGGCTACTCTCGAGGCTTATCCTCTGCTGCTCCAGCGAAGCCAGATGACCGGACACCAGGGCAATACGTTCATAGTTGGGGAAGCGGGCGAGAGCGTCCCTGCATAAATTGTACTCAATGTGGCGGATAGAGTCCTCGCCGGCCTCATACCTCTTACGTTGCAGCAGTTCGAGCCGTGCGTAAACAACCTCCACCGAATAATCTTCACCGCGGGAGACATCAAGCAGGCTGTCCAGTGCAGCCTCGTAAGCCGCCTGTCCCTCCGCCTCATACAGGTTGTAGCGGTACCTCAGATAATCAAGCTCCGCCACCATAGCCGCCTTAGCCTCTCCGGGCCTGGAGCGCCGGAAGTTCAGCAGGTCGCGGTATACTTTCTCCGAAGGTTGCATCTCAAGAGCGCGGTGCGCAAGGAAATCATAGAGAGTAGGCCGTAGCGATGGAGAATCCTTCCCGGGCGACAACACCTGTGCGAAGTCCGAGGCCGGCGTCCGCTGCAACAGGTCGGCCTGCAAGAGCGAAGCAGCCAGCTCTTCCTTTATTTTCCTGTCGAACAGGTTAGGCGTCCACAGCCGTATATCCTGCGGCACGAAGCCTTCAACAGGAGTGCGGCGGTCTATTGCCGGGCGGTTTTGCAGGTAATATATATGATACAATTCGGCCGACATCGAATGCAGCAAAGCAACCGCAGCCACGTCTTTAACCGTCCCGCGCAATGCATCAGCACGGGCGATAAGAGCCGGGAAGCTGTCGCGGTCTGATTCCAGGGCCACCTTCATTTCAGCGATAAGCGTTTTCAGTCTCGATTGTTCATCCAACTGCCCGGTTGCAACAGCATGACAAAGGACAGTTGTCATGATACCGGCCAGACACAGTGCGGCGACTATAGCATTCTTTTTCATTTACTTCTGCTTTTAGGTTATTTACACCTGCAAATGTAGCAAAAAGGGACTGCTGCCGCACACGTACCTGACGCCGGTATCAGCTTATATGCTCGAGTGACAGCTTTTGATGTATGCCGTCTCTGTATGCGTCCGATGTGGATAGCTTCGGGCTCAGCCCGAACTCACACTAAGGCCCTAAAGTCTTAAAGACTTAAAGTCCTGCGGCCCTGTTGATATGATGCGGAGCACACCGGAAACCCTCACACAAGCGTATTGGGCGGTTCACGGGCGCGTTTTACAGGGGCGTCGCCTTATCCCGCACCCAGGCTATGGGATTATGCTGTCGATCGCCGTAAGCACGCTGTTTTTTTGCCTAAAATGTACTTCTTTTTATCTAAAACATACTGTTTTTTGCCGTAAACGTACCGGCGATTGCCGTAAACGTACCAGCGATTGCCGTAAACGTACCGTCGATTACCGTAAACGTACCGTCGATCGTCGTAAACGTACCGTCGATCGCCGCAAACGTACCGTCGATTGTCGCAAACGTACCGTCGATCGTCGTAAACGTACCGTCGATTGCCGTAAACGTACCGTCGATTTGCCTAAACGTACAGTCGATTTTCCTGAAAAGACAGTCGTTTTGGGCAAAAAAACAGTACGTTTAGGCTAAAAGACAGTACGTTTGCGGCAGGATAAGGTATTAATCAGCGGGCCATCATCCGCATTACCGGATGCGGGTACCTGTTACGAAACACCTGTTCCACTCACTGCATACCGTCATTTTGGGGTTTGGAAATTATAGATATATTTGTTACGGAATACAGTGCGTATAACAAAATTGAACCAAAGATGGCAGACGATAAAACAGTTCGGCAGACAAAAGGAGGATTCGGCGCGTCGCCGGTCTTTTTTACGGCTATCTCAACCATCCTGGGAGCTATCCTGTTCCTCAGGTTCGGATATGCAATAGGGGCGGTCGGCTTCTGGGGAGCAATCATTATCATTATCCTCGGACACCTTGTTACCGTGCCTACGGCGCTGGCGATATCCGAAATCGCCACCAATACGCGTGTAGAAGGGGGAGGCGAGTATTTTATCATCTCGCGCTCGTTCGGGCTCAAGATCGGCTCTACCATCGGTATTACGCTCTACCTGTCGCAGGCTATCAGTATCGCTTTCTACGTCGTAGCCTTTACCGAGGCGTTTGACCCGGTCTTCAGGTGGTGGTCGGCGTCCTTCGGCTTCGACATGCCCCGGCAGGCGGTCGGCGTGCCTGCGCTGATCATCCTGGCATGGCTCATCATGCGCAAAGGGGCCGACATTGGAATGAAAATGCTTTATATCGTCAATTTCATACTATTCCTGGCCCTGTTCCTCTTCTTCATAGGGCCGGCCATTGACCCCGGAGGAGATCTGTCGAGGGCGCCCGGAAACAATTTCACGCTGTTCAACAGCGACAAAATATTCGTCTGGTTCGCCATATGCTTCCCCGCCTTCACGGGCATGACCGCCGGCGTAGGTCTGAGCGGAGACCTGAAAAACCCCGGCAAATCGATCCCGCTGGGGACGATGGCGGCTACCGCGACGGGTTTCCTGGTCTACCTCCTTGTGGTGTGGAAGCTTTCAGCCTCCGCCTCGCAGGCCGATCTGAGCGAAGACCAGCTTATCATGGCGCGGATAGCGGTATTCGGCAGCGTTATCATACCGGTCGGACTGGCGGCATGTACGTTTTCCTCAGCCCTGGGCTCCATAATGGTTGCCCCGCGCACGATACAGGCCCTTGCAACGGACAAGAGCTTCCCTTCACAGCGTATAAACCTTTTCCTGTCCAAAGGGAAAGGAAAGTCAAACGAGCCGGTCAACGCCACGCTGCTATCGTTCGCCATCGCCCTCGTCTTTGTCATGATAGGCAATGTAGACATGGTGGCGCAGATTATCTCCATGTTTTTCCTTATCACTTATGGTACGTTGTGCCTTATATCGTTTATCAATCACTTCGGCTCGCCGCCGTCGTACCGGCCGCGGTTCAAATCAAAATGGTATTTCTCGCTTGGGGGATTTCTGCTTTCGGTATGGCTCATGTTTATGATAAACCCGCTGTATACGATTGTCGCCTATATATTTATCGCCGCCGTTTACCTGTTCGTAGAGCATTACAACAAAGACGAGAAAGGGCTTGCCGACATATTCGAGGGAGCGCTCTTCCAGTTGAACCGCCGTCTCAGGGTCTTCATGCAGAAACACAAATCGTCTGTATCCAACGAAGAATGGCGCCCGTCGGCCATCTGCATATCCGCCAACTCTTTTGAAAGGGACAAAGTGCTGGAACTGATGAAATGGATCAGCCACCAGCATGGCTTCGGGACCTACTTCCACTATATCGAAGGATATTACAGCAGGCAGACATATACCGAGTCGCAGAAGGTGCTGAACCAGCTCATCGAGCGGCAGAAAGGGTATGGAAGCGCCCTGTACATCGACACCATGATTTCGCCCTCCTACACTTCCGCCATTGCGCAGGTGATACAAACGCCCTCCATATCGGGGATGGAGAATAATATGGTCGTTTTCGAGTACATCCAGTCCAATCCCGAAGAGCTGACCCGGATTATAGACAACATAAACCTGGCAAAGGCCGGGAATTTTGATATTTGCATCTTCGCAGGCTCGCAGTACCCCGTACGCAACCGCTTCGGCATACACGTATGGATAAGGGAAACCGACGAGAAGAACACTAACCTCATGATACTGCTTGGCTTCATCATCATGGCGCATCCCGACTGGAGCAGAAGCCAGATAAAGATATTCATCACAAGCACGCGGGAAAGTGATGCCGTGAAAGAAGAAATAAAGGAACGTATAGCTGCCGGGCGGCTCCCGATCACGCTGGCCAACATAGAGATAATCATACTGGCCGAAGGGCAGACGGTGAGCGATGTCATCCGCGTCCATTCAAAGCACGCAGGTCTGACGTTAATAGGGTTCCGCGAAGAAATCATTAAGCACGACGCCATGAAATTCTTCTCCGACTTTCACGGCACAGGCGACATACTGTTTGTCAACGCCTCCCAATACAAAGAGATTTGATTTTTTTGTGTTATCCGACATCCACTATCTCTACCGGGTAGCCAATGAACAGGCCGCTTTCGATAACGCCGGTAATGGATTTGATTGCTTTTTCGGTGCCTGAAGGTATGGCGTCGAACCATACATCTAAAATCAGGTTCCCGTTTTCGGTGATCACCGGGCCGTCTTTTTTCTCCGCCATCCGCAGGTTAATCTCTGCCGGGGATAGTTCCCTCAAAGCATGCCCCACATAGGTAAGCGCCTGCGGGAATACTTCGACCGGAACAGGGAACTTCGTTCCAAGCCGGGCCACCATCTTTGACGAATCGGCTATGATATATGCTTTGGGACTTGAGTTGATAAGCAGCTTTTCCCTGAACATCGCCCCCCCCCTGCCTTTTATCAGGCTGAGGTCGGGATCAATCTCGTCAGCGCCGTCGAAAGTCCAGCTCGGCCTGTATTCTTCAAAATTAGCAAGCGGAATACCCAGTCGTACGCAAGCCATCGTAATCTCCAGCGAAGTAGTAACAGCCTTTATGTGCAGGCCTTCGTCCCTGATACGCGCGGCTATCGCCAGGAGCGCCATATAACACGTAGAACCTGAGCCTACACCCAGCACATCACCCTGCTTCACCATAGCGGCGATACGCCCGGCTACCCTTTCCTTTTCTTCTTTCCGGGTAATCGCCTTGCCCCAGGCCAGCGACTCGATAATATTATCATCCCATTTCATAGGCCGCAAAGATATTAAATTCAAACAGCCTTTCTAAATTATTGGCATACACGAGTAAAAGAAAATTCATTATACTAAAAAAGCAGGCAAGTTTTTTGATAATATACTTGCAACATAAAATCTTTTTTAAGTACTTTGCGCACAATTCCAATTAAAGTGTGCAATAACGATGGCGATAACCGTATCCAAAACACGTGAAATGTTGGTTGATGTAGCACGTCAGTTGTTTGCCCGCATGGGCGTTGACAATACTACAATGAACGACATAGCGCAAGCCTCCCGGAAAGGACGCCGCACGCTATATACGTATTTTAAAAATAAGAATGACATCTACCAGGCGGTCGTAGAAACCGAAATGGGCAAGCTCTACAACATGCTCCTCGATGTGGCCGCCAAAGAACTCCCGGCAGACGAAAAGCTGATGACGTTCATATACGCACGGCTGGACGCCGTCAAGTCCCTGGTATTTCGCAACGGTACGCTACGCGCCAATTTCTTCCGCGACATATGGAGGGTAGAGAAAGTAAGAAAAGGATTTGACATCAGGGAAGTAGAACTTATACAACGAATACTAAACGACGGCATAAGGGAAGGGGTGTTTGAAATACCCGATGCAGCCATCACAGCTCTTGTACTGCACCATGCCTTAAAAGGCCTCGAAGTGCCTTATATCAGAGGACTGATGGGAGATACAACCTTACAGAGGCTAAAACGAAAAGATAATGTAATGAATTTAATATTCAACGGAATAAAAATAAAGTAGAAACAGAGATGTTTATTAATGCAACTGGTTTTTATGTACCAAAAGAGAGAGTACATAATGATTATTTTTTTGAAGTGAATGGGTTGACAAGTGAATGGATCGAACAACGTACAGGTATTGTCACACGATCGAAAGCCCAACGGGATGAAAACATAAATACTATGAGTATAGACGCTATCGGCAACGCCTTACCTAAGCTGCCATACAACATATCGGAAATCGACCTGATAATATCCGCCTCCTACTCGCCGTATGACACCGTAGCCACGGCAGCGCATGAAGCCCAGCGGGAGTTCGGCATAGAACAGGCAAAAGCATTTTACATATCATCAGCCTGCTCTTCATTCCTCAACGCGCTGGAGATCGTGGAAGGATACTTTGCCATCGGCAAAGCAACGAAAGCGCTTATCCTCTCGGCCGACAAGAACTCAGCCTACCAGAATGAATCGGACCCGCAGGCCGGACATCTCTGGGGAGACGCCGCCGCCGCCTTCTTCATCTCAAAGGAACGTATGGAGGAAACAGATAAAAAAATAATCGACATCCATACCGAAGGACTTGGCCACCTTGGCAAAAGCATCGAAGCCGTGAAGCTTCGCCCGCGCGACGGAGGCATAATGATGCCCGAAGGGCGCGACGTGTTCATTCAGGCCTGCACCTGTATGCCGAAGAATGTGCTTTACCTGCTCGAAAAGAACGGATATACGCTTGACGACCTCTCATACTTCATAGGCCATCAGGCCAATATGCGTATCCTGATGAACATCGCAAAACAACTGGGCCTGCCCGAAGAAAAGTCTCTTCACAACATCGAAGAACTGGGCAACACCGGCTCGGTAAGTTCAGCCCTGGTATATGCGCAGAACGAACACAACTTCAGGAAAGGCGACCTTCTGGCCATCACCGTCTTCGGAGGAGGATACTCCGCCGGTGCATGCCTTATAAAATGCTGACTCACACGATTTATTCATCAATTCTCATCATAACATTATGACACTGTTAAAAGGTAAAGTAGCGCTCGTAACAGGAGCCGCACGCGGAATAGGAAAAGCTATCGCCCTCAAATTCGCCTCCGAAGGAGCCGACGTGGCATTCACCGATCTGGTCATAGACGAAACAGGACTGGAAACTCAAAGGGAAATAGAAGCCCTCGGGGTCAGGGGAAAAGGATACGCCTCCAATGCCGCTGATTTTGAAGAAGCTCACAAAGTGGTCGGGCAAATCGTCAGTGAATTCGGACGTATCGACATACTGGTCAACAACGCAGGCATCACCCGCGACGGACTGATGATGCGTATGACAGAGCAGCAATGGGACATGGTAGTAAACGTAAACCTCAAGTCGGCATTCAACTTCATACACGCCGTCACGCCGGTAATGATGAAGCAAAAGAGCGGGAGCATCATCAACATGGCGTCCGTAGTCGGCGTGTCAGGCAATGCCGGGCAGGCAAACTACTCAGCCTCTAAAGCCGGCATGATCGGCCTGGCAAAAAGCATAGCCAAAGAACTGGGTTCGCGCGGCATCCGTGCAAACGCCATAGCGCCCGGATTCATAATAACCGATATGACAGCCGGCCTCAGCGAAGACGTAAAAGCCGAATGGGCTAAACAAATCCCCCTGCGCCGCGGCGGCACACCCCTGGATGTAGCCAACGTAGCAACCTTCCTGGCCTCCGACCTGTCATCCTACGTCACAGGGCAGACAATACACTGCTGTGGCGGGATGAACACATAACCTCATATGGACATTATCTACGAAGACAATCACATAATAGCCCTCAACAAATCATGCGGCGAGATTGTACAAGGAGATAAAACCGGCGATACTCCTCTTTCGGAGCAGATAAAAGAGCATCTGAAAGAGAAGTATCAAAAGCCCGGTAACGTATTTCTTGGCGTAACCCACCGCCTTGACCGCCCCGTTAGCGGCGTCATACTGTTTGCCAAAACCGGCAAAGCCCTCTCGCGGTTGAATGAAATGTTCCGTCTTGGAAAAGTAAAAAAGACCTACTGGGCCATCGTAGGCGCCCCGCCTCCAAAAGAAGAAGACATCCTGACACACTGGCTCTACCGTAATGAGCGGCAAAACAAAACGTATGCCTGTGACCGGGAGCGTCCGCAAAGCAAACAGGCCATACTGCATTACGAACTCCTGTCCTGTTCAGACAAGTACTACCTGCTGGAAATAGACCTCAAAACCGGGCGCCATCATCAGATACGTTCCCAACTGTCAGCGATAGGCTGTCCCGTCAAAGGCGACCTGAAGTACGGCTTCAACCGTTCAAACCCCGGCGGAGGCATCTCTCTGCACGCCAGAAGCGCCGAATTTATCCACCCCATTTCAAAAGAAACCATAAACCTCATAGCGCCCGTCCCGCATGACACGCTATGGGCTAATCTGGCCCCATGATGACAGTATGCGCAGGATACGGAAAGTATGAGGGCCGTTCTCAGGTAAGAACGGCCCTCGGCAGTATCCGGCCCCTTATGGAATTACTCCCATACCTTTGTTTTTAAAGGAGAAAGGCTTTGTTCAAAAAACTCGCTTTGCAGACGTAGAGTTGTCGCGTCCGCCTTGATGGCTTTAACGGCATCGGCAAGCTGTCGGCTACGCGATGTCAGCCTTACCTCTCCCAGCTCGGCGGTGGCGCCTTCGGATTGTCCGGCATAATGATTAGGATACCTTGAATACCAGGAAATACCGGTAGTGACGTTTGGTAAATTGAGGCGGTTAAGATTTCGTCCCGATTGTGTTGTCGTCTGGTCCAGCCGCACGTATTGAGGGCAAATCACCAGCATTTCACCCGTTTCTATCTCGTCAGCGTGTCCTCCGGTAGTGCTCTTACGCAGTTCCGTGATCTTTTTTTGGGTCTCAGGCTCTTCGTGCAATTGAAACAGATAAACGGCATAATCTCTGGGAGACTCCATTTGTATTTGCAGGAAGTATGGAAGGAACGAATTGTTGCCGCCGTGAGTATTTACCAGGATAATCTTTTTCAATCCGTTACGGGAAATTTCCCTACAGGTCTCATCCAGCATCCTGAGCATTAATTCTGTACTATAAGCAATGGTTCCGGGCTGGTGTCTGGCCTCGAATATCTGACCGGCATAAAAGTCAGGATAAATGATATTATACTCCAATTCCGCCGCCCGCCGGCACATTTCGTGCGCACGGATAACATCTGTACCCAGGGGAAGTTGAGCGCCATGTTTTTCAAGTACTCCAATTGGGATTGTACATACAGACCCGGCTTGCTCGACCGCTATTTTGAAATCAGGCGATGTTAATTGGTCCCAAAATAGCGGCAGTTTGCCACCTGGACCTGGCGCACTCCCTGCTGTTACGGCCTGACGGGTCTCCGGCTGTTCTAACTTGTCTGCCACGCCTTGTTCGGCGGATAAAAGCGGATAAGTAGTTCCGGCGGCAACTCCGGCTCCGATGCCCTTTGCGATAAAATCTCTTCTTTTCATAATTGATAAATTTAAATATGTTCATATTGTACATTTCATGTACACAGGCTCCTTCTGATACGGAATACAGGATCAAAAGAGCCTGTAAAGCTAAACTATTTAAAGAATAAAACTAGCCGATATCTATCTTTTATCACGGGTTATAGCCTGACAACAATGTGAGATTGTGTATGTATGTTATCTTTTCATGATTAGAGTTGGAGGTTGTGTTATTTATTTCACGGGATATGGTCAAAAAAGTTCCCGTTAAAATTTGCAAGTTATTGGAAAAGGGTATACTTTTGCACCCGCAATCCGGGCGAGGGTAGGCAGAAGTGGGTTTTGGCAGAGTTTTTGAAAAAAAGTAAGGTTTA
>JAISBL010000083.1 GCA_031266215.1 Tannerellaceae bacterium
CACGATACAGGCAGCCCGGTTGAACTGCTGCGCAGTTCTGCAAGCGGGGGCGTTTATACCCCGTGCTGCGCCCTGATGAAGGGCTTGCGCGGGGCTACCCGTCTCAGACGCCTTCCGGCGTCAGCACACATTGAAAGACAGTGCGCGGGCGCGTTCTGCACTGCCGCCATTGCCTGCTGCCGTGCAGTCTTAAAGACTTTAAGTCCTTAAGTCTTTAAGTCTCCTTAGGGCCTTAAGTGAGTAATCCGGGCTGCGCCCGAAAGCTACCTGCAATCGGACGCCTACGCGTCAGCACACATTGAAAGACAGTGCGCGGGCGCGTTCTGCATTGTCGCCATTGCCTGTTGTCGTGCAGTCTTAAAGACTTTAAGTCCTTAAGTCTTTAAGTCTACTTAGGGTCTTAAGTGAGTAATCCGGACTGCGCCCGAAAGCTACCTGCAATCGGACGCCTACGCGTCAGCACGCACCGGAAGCCCTCGCCCGGACTTGTGAGGCGAACTCACGCGAGCGCTTGAGGATACTGCTTCTTTTACCTTCCTTATCCCTGACTAAGAAACCCGTACGCATACGGGTGAGCGGTCCGGTCGCATAAGCCCGGACCACCCCGGACTCAGATTTATATTTAGTTATGCCGTCCTTACTGCATTGGTAATCGAACATGTCTTGTTCGTGGGCACGAACATGTCTTGTTCGTGAGTTAGAACACGCCGTGTTCGTGGGTTAGAACATGCCGTGTTCGTGGGCTGGAACATGCCGTGTTCCGAAGCGAGCATATAGTTTGTATATACACGGATAAATATACTGAGTTGGAGGGGATGAAGGGGGCGTAGTTAACGCATCCCTGCTACCCCGCGGGAAGGGCGGTGGAAGCAAAGCAACAAAGTATATATAATATATAATGTATAGGGACCTCACGCATATGAGCGGAAAAGTGGCAGGCAGTGACGGCCAGAGAGAGGCGTTCACCCGTACGCGACCGAACACTTCACCCGTATAAGACCAAACGCTTCACCCGTATGGGACAGAGGCGCGCGCTCTTATGCGACAGAGACGTTCTGCACTATGCGGCAGAGACGTTCTGCACTATGCGGCAGAGACGCTCTGCACTATGCGACAGAGACGCTCTGCACTATGCGACAGAGACGCTCTGCACTATGCGACAGAGACACTCTGCACTATGCGACAGAGACACTCTGCACTATGCGGCAGAGACGCTCTGCAGTATGCGACAGAGACGCTCTGCACTATGCGACAGAAGCGTTCTGTCCAGTGCGACAGAACGCTTCTGCGTAATGCATAAGAGCGGCTCCCTCTCATAATCGGCGGATAAGCTGCTGCCGGAGCTTTTAGCCGGGGAGTAGGATTATATGAGGTCAATAAATAATTGAGGATAACCCAACGGGTGGTGATTTACACGTATTGAACCCAGGGTAGTGAAAAGTTTTTTAGCTTTGTGCGTGGCTTTTACGTATGTATTGTTTAATCTTAAAATCAGAAAAGAAATGGCACGACTTGTAACTTTGTACTCCCTGCAATGGGGGGATTTATCTCTGGAAACTATTTGCGAGAAGGCTAAAGCCTTCGGGTATGACGGGCTGGAACTGGGGTTGCCCAACCATGTGGATGTGCGCCGTACCGACGAGGCTTATTACCGGGGTATCCGTGATGTGCTGGCTTCGTACGGACTGTGTCTGCGTACTATATCCACCCACCTTATAGGACAGGCGGTGTGCGATACGATAGACTTCAGGCATCAGTCCATACTGCCGGATTATATCTGGGGCGATGGCCGCCCGGAAGGTGTAAGAGAGCGGGCCGCCGAAGAGCTTATCCGCACGGCCCATGCCGCCAAAGCGCTGGGTGTGGATACGGTGGTGGGCTTTACGGGCAGTTCCATATGGCAGTACCTTTATTCGTTCCCGCCCGTGCCTGAGTCGCTTATCGAAGAGGGGTACAGGGATTTCGCCCGGCGCTTTATCCCTATACTGGACGAGTATGAGAAGCTGGGCGTACGCTTTGCGCTGGAGGTGCACCCGACGGAGATCGCTTTTGATACCGTAACGGCGCTACGTGCGCTGGAGGCTGTAGGCGGGCACCGGGCCTTCGGCTTTAATTACGACCCCAGCCATATGGGATACCAGGGGGTGGATTATGTGGACTTTATTTACCGGTTTGCCGACCGTATCTTCCACGTCCATATGAAGGATGTTTACTGGAGCGATACGCCAAAGCCGGCGGGGGTGTTCGGGGGGTATGTTCCCTTTGGCGATCCGCGGCGTTACTGGAATTTCCGCAGCCTCGGGCGCGGGAAGATATGTTTTGAGGAGATCATCCGCGCCCTTAATGCTGTGGGCTACCAGGGGCCTTTGTCTATCGAGTGGGAGGACAGCGCAATGAATCGCGAGCATGGCGCCCGCGAATCATGCGAATATACGAGGCGGATTGATTTCCAGCCTTCCGATCATGCTTTTGACGCTGTGTTTGAAAAGAAATAACCTTCCCAGACAGGGCCGGTGGGGGCGAGGACTAGACAAAAGAGTCTTCGTCCCAGCCGATCTTCACCAATTCTATCTTTGCCGGGTCTGAGACTCCCAGATGATAACGCGTATCGGCCAGGGCGATGTGCTTGGCGGGCGGGTTGAGCGGACGCATTTCCTTAAAGTGCTCCCGCCGCTTGGCTTCTATGATGCGCAGGCCTACGGAGTCTACAGCTACGGGGTCGAAGCCCAGCGCCAGTCCGCTATACTTCCACGTATACTCTTCTGAGAAGGTGCTTGCCGCCAGGTGATGAAACTGTGGCGTGAAGAGCACCAGTACATGCAGGCGTGTTTTCCCCTTCACGCCCGGCAGTTCGTGCAACGCAGCCAGCGAGGCGCAGGAGTCGTCGTGGTAGTCGGAAGGCTTCTGGGCGAACATGATGTAGTTCTTTACCAGCGAGCCTACTCCCGACCAGGCGTGCGTGCGCATCGGGCGGATGTTGATCAGGGCGGTGGAGCGCATGAAGACGGGGTTTGTCTTTACGCCGCGGTCGTCTACGCTTACGTCCGCTTCTTTCACGCCGGCGCTTTGTACGCGGGCTTTCAGTATTTCATTAAGCTCCGGGGGCGTGGGCATGCCGTTCCATGCGTTGGTCTTGATGCCGACTACGTCGGAGGGCCTGATGACTGACGCCCAGGCTTCGCCGGCGGCTTTTTTGCCGGTCAGGCTGCACAGGGCTTCGTCAATCATCTGTGCGCAGACGGCCGGGTCCGGGGTGTTGCCGGCGGCAAACAACTTTTGATTGCGGATCAATACTACTTTACTGGTCGCTTCGGTTTCATTAGCCCATGCCGCGACTGGGCGGTTTAGCAGCAGCGAACTGCCGGCAGCCATTACGACTGTCCTTTTTAATAACTCACGGCGAGAAATGGATTCCATAAATCAGATGTTTTTAAATTGTTATTTATGAATGGATTTATATAGGGTCTCTACCTGTTCGCGGCTGTTGCCGTTGAAGATGGCGTGTAGCTGGTTGTCTTTTACAGAGAGTGTGAACCAGGTGTTGTCTTCCAACTGTATAATGGGGTTTGCCGGGGTCATCTCCGGGGCGAACTTTTCTTTCAACTGATCACCGGCGGCCTGTGCGGCGGCGTTGTCGGGATATTCCACCATAAGGAGGTAGCAACGGGCTTCCGGGGGGCCGTATTTGGCCAGGAGGGCGTCTGTACGGTCGGTTATGTTTACAATGTTGTAGTCGGCGATAAAGAGATAGGCATTGAGCCAGATGTAATGATGGAAATAAAGGAATCCGCCCGGCGCCAGTCCTTCTTTGGGCAGGCGGTCTACAATGGAGGGGACGGCGCCTTCGCCGGGGATAGCGCCCTCTGCCAGCGAGGCCAGATGCCTGAGAGTTTCGCGGCTTTCGGGCGTAGAGCCATGTGCGGAGATGGCGACGAAGTATTTGTCTTTCCAGAAGAGGATAAAGTCGTCGAAGCTCTGCGACCCCTGTCCGTACTCATACTCCTCCCTGTCGCGGCTCTGGGTGTATACGCCGAAGGCGTTTTCGGGAGCCGTCATTTCGTATACTTCCACCGTGACCTGCGGCAGTCCTTCTCCATTGTATTTGCATCCTGTCATGCCTTTAAGGCCGTAGGAGATGTATAACTCGGCCCCGCCGTTGATATAATCATAGAGGGCTTCGCCTTCATAGTCGAGCCAGTCGGTGGCCTGATATGAGTTGTATTGCTGAGGTAAGCTGTTCATCATATCTATTTTTTGAGCATTAGTAAATACAGGCATATTGGAACAGCAAAGGAGGGAAAAAACAAACAGACAGGTGTTACGCATAGCTTTTTATTATTATTGTGTGAGAAGTATCCGGGTGAGTTGCCTGACGCCCTGAGAAGCTCCGGCCTTGATGAAGCGGATGTCACTACGGCCGGCGCTAACTTCGTTGGGGTCGATAAGGAAGACAGGTTGCCGGCGGCGGGCGTAGTTGAGCAGTCCGGCTGCCGGATAGACATTGAGCGAAGTACCGATGACGACCAGTATATCCGACTCTTCGACTTTCCTGATGGCAGGTTCTATCATAGGCACGGCCTCTCCGAACCATACGATGAAAGGCCTCAGTTGTACGCCGCGCGGATCTGTGTCGCCAAGCCTGAGCGAAGCGCCGGGAGGTATGTCATATGTTGTTCCGGGATCGTCCACAGGGCAGGCCCTGGTCAGCTCGCCGTGCAGGTGTATGACGTTCGAGCTCCCGGCCCTCTCGTGCAGGTCATCCACGTTCTGGGTGATGATCTGCACTTCAAAGTCTTTCTCCAGCGCCGCCAGTCCGAGATGTCCGTCATTGGGCCGACAGGCGTACAACTGGTTGCGCCTCTGGTTGTAGAACTCAAGCACCAGGCCGGGATTAGCAGCGAAGGCTTCGGGCGTGGCGACGTCTTCAACTTTGTATTCTTCCCATAAGCCGCCGGAGTCGCGAAAGGTGGCGATGCCGCTTTCGGCGCTCATCCCCGCTCCGGTAAGAACAACCAGTTTCTTCATATTTCTTCTTTTTTTATGTGTGAAGCGCTAAAATTAAAATGCGGGGCGGCCGCGCCCCTGTCACCCGATGATCATTCCGCTACCGATACACAGATGGCGGTCTTTGTCGTAGACCACTCCGTACTGGCCGGGGGCGATGCCCTGTATCCTTTCGGCGGATTCTATGCGGTATACGTCTCCGATACGCCGGAGTAGGCCGGGAGTAAACTCCGGCGTATGGCGTATCTTGAACGTTATCTCCTTCGCACCGGTAAACTCTCCCCATATATCTTCGCCGGCGATAAAGCCGAAACCCTGCAGGTTGATTGTTTTCCCGTACTGGGTATCCGGGTCGTAACCATTGGAGACGTAGACGATGTTCTGCTGAGTGTCCTTGCGGATAACGAACCAGGGGCCTCCGCTCAACCCTAATCCTTTGCGCTGGCCGATGGTATGAAACCAGTAGCCGTTGTGTTCGCCGAGTATTCTGCCTGTTTCCAGTTCCACGATCTTCCCCTTCCGGCGGCCGAGGTAACGCTCTATGAAACCGTTATAGTTTATCTTTCCAAGGAAGCAAATGCCCTGGCTGTCTTTGCGATGTGCGCTGGGGAGATGTTCGCGTGCAGCTATCGCCCTTACTTCGCTTTTCATCAGGCCTCCGATGGGGAACATCAGCTTACGGACCTGGAGGTTGGTTATCTGCGCCAGGAAATCGGTCTGGTCTTTCAGGGCGTCACGGGCGGCGGACAGCCACACCCGGCCGTCTATCACGGTGGTCGTGGCGTAATGTCCGGTGGCGGTCTTGTCAAAGCTCCTGCCCCACTGTTCTTCAAAGCATCCGAACTTGATATACTTATTGCACATCATATCGGGGTTGGGCGTCAGCCCCCTCTTTACCGAGTCGATGGTATAGCTCACCACCCTGTCCCAGTATTCATCATGCAGGGAGACGATCTCGAAGCGGCAGCCATATTTGCGGGCGATGTATGAAGTAAGCTCTATATCCTCTTCCGAGGGGCATGCTACGTATCCTTCCCGGTCTTCCATTCCTATCCTGATGTAGAATATTGCAGGGTCGTGGCCTGCTTCTTTCAGCAGGTGAACAACAACCGAGCTGTCTACTCCTCCGGATACCAGTGCCGCTATTTCCATATTAAACCTGAGATAAGTATGATGAGATCTGCCAACAGGCTGACTGATTGTAGTTATTATGTTCTCCAAACCTGAATCAAAAGCGCCGGCAAGTTACATAAAAAATCCATACCCGCAAGCCCTGTTTCCCGGCCTTACGGCAAGCCGGGCCGGAGGTGCGTTGCTTCCGGTTACAAAATCTTTACTATCTTTACCGCCCTCAAATTAAAACATATAAGCATGATGATGAATAGCCCTCTTATTTTGATTACCAATGATGATGGCGTAGACGCCAGGGGAATTATTGAATTGGCGGAATGTTTGAAACCTTTGGGCGAACTGGTGGTTTTCGCGCCCGACGGCCCCCGGTCGGGCATGTCGGGAGCTATAACTTCGTCTATCCCCATAACCTTTTCCCTGCTGGAAGAGTATGACGGGATGAGGGTTTACAGTTGTACCGGCACTCCGGTAGACTGCGTCAAGCTGGCTGTGAATAATGTGTTGGACAGAAAGCCCGACCTGCTGGTTTCGGGCATCAACCAGGGTGGTAATATGTCTGTATGCGTGCATTACTCAGGGACGCTGGGGGCCGCCGCGGAGGGCTGTATATTCGGGATTCCTTCCCTTGGCGTTTCACTGACGGATTATAACGGCAAGGCTTCCTTCGGGGCCTGCCGCAGGTTGGGGCTGAGCGTTGCGCAGCTCATTCTGGAAGAGGGCCTTCCCAAAGGTACGTACCTGAACCTTAACGTCCCGAACGTCTCCAGGGTGAAGGGCCTCAGGGTGTGCCGCCAGTCCGGCGCGCGCTTCGTCAACGAATATATGACTTCCGAGGATGCAGGCGGGGAGACTGTCTACTGGCTTACGGGTTCATTGTATAATGAACAGCCCGACGACCCGGAAGACGATACGCTGGCGCTCGACGAGGGGTACGCTTCTTTAGTGCCCTGCCGGATAGACGTCACCGATTATGAATACATGCAGCAGTTAAGGCGCATGACCGAAACGATTACAATAACGTAAATAAACACCGCCGCCATGTCTGATAGCTTACGCTTACTGTTTGAACACTCCGAGGCGGTCCTGCTGATAGCCTCCGTCATACTCTTCTTCAGCATATTCGCCGGGAAGGCGGGGTTCCGCTTCGGACTGCCGTCTCTGCTTATCTTCCTCGGCGTGGGAATGCTCTTCGGCAGCGACGGACTGGGGATACAGTTCGGCAATCCTTATATAGCGCAGTTTATCGGCATGCTGGCCCTCACCATCATACTCTTTTCCGGGGGTATGGACACGAAGCTGTCGGAGGTGCGCCCCGTAATGGCGCAGGGACTTGTGCTGGCTACGCTCGGCGTACTGCTCACGGCTGTTATCGGGGGGATATTTTCGTACTACCTCTTTTACTGGGTGACGGGCAGCGAAGTGCTGAGCTTCGCCGAGGCCATACTGCTGACCGCCGTAATGTCGTCTACCGACTCGGCTTCCGTCTTCGCCATCCTCCGGGGGCGCAAGGTGCACCTGAAAGAACGCCTTCATTCCGCGCTCGAACTGGAGAGCGGCAGCAACGACCCTATGGCGTATATGCTGACCATCATGCTGATCGCTTACATACAGAACGGGGATATGAGCATCGGCAACGCCGTACTGTCGCTCGCCGTCGGACTGTCGGTGGGCATCCTCGCCGGATACCTGCTGGGCAGGGCGCTGGTATGGCTGATCAACAGGATCAACCTCCATAACGAGTCTTATTACCCCGTCATGCTGCTGGCCGGGGCCATCTTTATCTTTGCCGCCACAACGCTCTGCATGGGTAACGGCTACCTAGCCGTGTACGTGGCCGGACTGGTCGTCGGTAATGCGCATATGGTTCATAAGAAGCGGACGCGCATGTTCTTCGACGGCTTCACATGGCTGTTCCAGATCGTGATGTTCCTGATGCTCGGCCTGCTGGTCAATCCTCACGAACTGCTGCCGGTGGCCGGCATAGCCCTCGGCATAGGCGTGTTTATCACCGTCTTCGCCCGCCCCCTGAGCGTGTTTATCAGTCTTATCCCCTTCAGGAACTTCTCTTTCAGGGGAAAGCTCTATATCTCCTGGGTAGGGCTCAGGGGAGCGGTGCCGATCATCTTTGCCATCTATCCGCTGACGGCGAACCTGACGCATGCCGGGATGATCTTCAACGTCGTGTTTTTTATCACCATCCTTTCGTTGCTGATACAGGGGACGACCGTCGTGTCGGCAGCCAGCCTGCTCAACCTGACCGAAAAGCCTGAACGTAAAGACGCCTTCGGCATCGAGCTGCCCGACGGCATAAAAAGCGCCATGAGCGAGATAGACATCACCCCCGAAGTGCTCAAACATGGCAATAAACTGATGGAGTTTACGCTGCCCGACCATACCCTGGCCGTTATGGTGATGCGCGACAATCATTATTTTGTGCCAAAGGGTAAAACCATACTTCAGGAAGGCGACAGGCTGCTTGTCATATCCGACAACGACGACGCCCTCAGGCAGGCCTGGCAGGCCCTGGGGGTAACAAACTATACCATGCATAAGAACTGAATGAAAATAAGTGCTACTTTTGCTGCGTGGTTTAATTCAGGCCGGCCTGCGGCATAAAAAGAAAGGCTCAAAGGCATATCAGTCAAATATCCCGACAAGTGACAATCAATTATTATAAATCAATCATCATTAATTATTGGAGATAAAATGGCAAAATTAGATTTAAGTAAGTATGGTATCAGCTCCGGCATTGAAGTGGTGCAAAACCCTACTTACGAACAGCTTTTCCAAGCTGAAATGAATCCCGCAAACGAGGGTTTCGAAAAAGGCGAACTGACTACAACCGGCGCCGTATCGGTCAAAACAGGCATCTTTACGGGGCGTTCGCCGAAAGACCGCTACATCGTGAAAGACGCCGTAACGGAAAACACCGTATGGTGGGACGGTAACATCAACAAGCCCGTCACGACCGAAGTGTGGAACGATCTGAAAGCCCTGTCGCTGAAACAACTCAACGCGGCTGAAAAACTTTACGTCGTAGATACATTCTGCGGTACCAACGCAGATACACGGATGAAAGTGCGCTTTATCATGGAAGTGGCATGGCAGGCTCACTTTGTGACCAATATGTTTATCCGCCCGTCGCTTTACGAACTGGAGCACTACGGCGAGCCCGACTTCACGGTGTTCAATTCCTCAAAGACGACCAATCCCGACTGGAAGAAACATGGCCTGAACTCTGAGGTGTTCGTCCTCTTCAACCTTACCGAAAAGCAGCAGATCATCGGCGGCACATGGTACGGCGGCGAGATGAAGAAAGGTATGTTCTCGATGATGAACTACTACCTCCCGCTCAAAGGGATGGCTTCCATGCACTGCTCGGCCAACGTGGGCGACAATGGAGACGTGGCTATCTTCTTCGGGCTTTCCGGGACGGGTAAGACGACCCTCTCGGCAGACCCCAAGCGTTTCCTTATAGGCGACGACGAGCACGGGTGGGATAATAACGGCGTCTTCAACTACGAGGGAGGCTGCTACGCCAAGGTTATCAACCTGAGCGAAGAAAACGAGCCTGACATATGGCGCGCCATCAAACGCGACGCCCTGCTTGAAAACGTTGTGGTTAAACCCTGCGGCGAGCCCGACTACGCCGACGGTTCGATCACCGAAAACACGCGCGTGTCCTACCCCATTTATAACATCAACAAGATCGTGCTGCCCTCCAAGGCCGGCCATGCGAGCAGGATAGTATACCTCTCGGCCGACGCTTTCGGCGTGCTGCCCCCGGTATCCATCCTCGACGACGCACAGGCGCAGTATCACTTCCTCTGCGGATATACTTCGAAGCTGGCCGGTACCGAACGTGGCATCACCGAGCCGCTGCCGTCTTTCTCGCCGGCCTTCGGCGAAGCTTTCCTGACGCTGCATCCCACGATGTACGCCAAGACGCTTGGTGGAAAAATGAAGGAGCACGGGGCGAAGGCTTACCTCGTCAATACCGGATGGAACGGGACCGGCAAACGTATCTCCCTCAAAGACACCCGCGCCATCATCGACGCCATCATCGACGGCTCGATCGAAAAGGCCGAAAGGGTGCATGTCCCTGTCCTCAACCTGACGATACCCAAAACGCTTCCGGGCGTCTCAGACATCCTCGATCCCCGCACTACCTACGCCAACGTCGCCGACTGGGAGACCAAAGCCCGTTCGCTGGCCGCCAGGTACATTAAGAATTTCGAGCAGTACTGCGACAACGAAGACGCGAAGGCTCTCATCTCCGCCGGCCCTCAGTTATAAAACACTAATAACCGGCATACCGGAGAGGCGTCCCACATATATGGGGCGCCTTTTTTGTGTCCCAATCCCGCCGCCTCTCCCCCACCCCACCCCGCTCCGTCGCAGGTTTTTCCCGCATTCTGTGCCGGGCGGATAATTGAAGATGCCGGAGGGAAAGCCGCGACCGGCAGGCCTGTGATCGCCCGGCGCGGCGGCTTTTACAGAAAGCCGACAAATTGAAACAAAGGGGTGGATGATATGGTTACCCGCCCCTCCTTCGCGTCCGGGGGTGATTAGTTGATGCCGCCGGTCTCCTTCGGCGGGTTCCCGGTGAATATCCTGTAGAGCGCGTACGACATCGCCGCGACATTCAGCAGTATGATTATGACAACGGGCTTCGGCACGATGACGTAAACGACAATGCTCAGGGCCAGTGCATATATGGCTGTACGCAACGCCTCCCAGAAGACCTTCGGGTCCACCTGGTACTTCGACTTATAGGTTAATATCGCAGCAACTGTGTATCCGATTGTGCATCCGGAGGCAATCATAAAGAAGTTCTGCAAATTATATCTGCTATCATAATGCAGACATGCAAAAAAGGCGGTTATACATAGAACAAGAGCTATTATACACAGGATTATTGTTCTTCTACATTGTTTCGCAGTCATGATACATGTGTATTGATTTAATTATCACAAATCTAATAATATTTTCCATCATGCAGAAGGAGTGGATGATATGATCGTCCGCCCCTCTTTCATGTCCGGGCCGGCCGGGCGTTTAGCCCGGCGCGCCGGCGCTGTGACCGGTATGCTCACCCTTAAGCGCCCGGGGGAAATCATTAAGGATATACGCAGGTTACGTCTGCTATCATAATGCAGACATACAAAAGAGGCGGTTATACATAAAACAGGGGACATTATACACATGTCCGTCGCCCTTATGCATCGGTTTGCAGCCATAATACGTGTGTACCGGTCTGATTGCCGCATGTCTGCGGGTATTTTACATATGTCCGGAGTGGAAATTAATATTTATATGAGTGATATTAATATTCATATCAGTGAAATTAATATTATGATAGATAATATAAATATTAAGATTATACATATTAATATTTATACTAATTATGACTACTATTAATATCAATGAGATTAATAGTAATATTAATAATATTAATATTTAGATGAACCGCATGAATATTAATATCAGTGACATTAATATTTACTTTCATAATAGTTAATATTTAGATTAGTAATATTAGTATTTATATCTATGGCATTAATATTTAGATTCATGATATTAATAGTTATAATATATAATACTAATATTAATTTTACTGATCTGAATAGTAGTTATTATAATATTAATATTAATATTGCAGTCATTATTGATAATAAGTGGGATAACATTACCGAAGGACCATAAACTTTTAAAGATTAATGATATGGCATCACGCGACTGGGTAAGGAGAAAACATGCAGAGCTTCGGACACAACTGGAGCAGACGACGCGCTTCCTGTCGGGCGAGGCGGTCAGGACG
>JAISBL010000101.1 GCA_031266215.1 Tannerellaceae bacterium
TGGAGCAAACGCTTGCACCGGTGTGGAGCAAACGCTTGCACCGGTGTGGAGCAAACGCTTGCACCGGTGTGGAGCAAACGCTTGCACCGGTGTGATGCGTTGCCGCATGCGGGTGATGCACTGCCACATACGCATGAGGTGCATTGCCTCACTGTTCATAGACACTCCAGAATGCAGACTTAATTTCATTTGCGTTTATATGGGTGTAAACATTAATGGGGCGTCCGCCGTTTTCGGGAGGGGCAGGGCGTACCTCAAACGTCGCGACGGACGGATTGAGACAGGCTTCAACCAGCGCCAGGTCCCACATTATCCAGTCCTCCCCGGCTGAAACATCGTCCCAGCGGGCAGACAGTATTTCGCCCAACAGCCTGTCTCCCCTCAGCCGCTCCTGAGTCTCTTTCCTCATAAAGCGAAGGTCTACGGCTGTAGAAACGGGCATTACATATAGTTCGAGCTCCCGGCTGTTCATAAGGTAGTCAAATGCGTTCAGGTCGTTGCGCACGTTGTATTCGCTTTTATCCCATACGCCTTTCTCTTTGTCGTACCTGGCGGCCAGCAGCCACGCCCTGATATGCGGTACGACCTCCGGCGCTTCCATCATGGCCGAGACGAGGTTGGTAGAGGCCCCGATGCAGATGACGTCGAGCTTACCTCCGGTCGCCATCTGCTTTTTCGCTTCGCTGATGATCGTCCGTGAAACTTCCGAGGGAGAATACCTGTCTGTTATCCCCCAGGCTTCGCCGATAAAGCGGTTCGACCCTTCGGGGAGGGGAATGTCTTCGCGGCCGCAGGCGCGGGCGAGCAGTTGGTTGAGGCGCTGGCTTTCCTTTACCGTGTTCATTACCGGGGGAAGGGAGTCGCCGCCGTCCTGTGAGAGCATGCCCAGGTTATTGAAATGGGCCGAGCCGAGGGCAAGTATCTTCGCATCTCTGTCAAGCATCACGCGGGCGATGGCGTACAGGTCGTCCATCTCGTTGCCTGTATCGGCGTCAAGGATAAACTGCCTGCCCTGCGGACAGGCGGCAGATGCCGCGAAGGCCGCGGCAAGGGTTAACAGTAATTTTGTGGTTTTCGATTTCATTGGTCAACTCCGGTTAAAGGGTTTAATTAACTTCCAGCTTTTCCCAGCCGGGAAGCGCCGGGAACTTATTGTGCGGCTCGGTCTGGTACCAGTAGACTACGGACGAGATGTCCGACTGCTGCGGGAGGTACCGGCCGCCGTGCCTCCATCCGAGGTCCTGAATAGTGACCCTGAGGTTCTTCTCAAAGCGTATGGGGTCTGCTATATGCCACCGGTAGAGGCCGAAACGCTGCTGCGACTGGTATGCGCCGTCGGGCCGTATCACCTGATGCAGTCCGGCGTAAGGCGTGACGAATTCGGTATACCGTCCTCCACGGTCAAAGTTGTACGAGCCGCAGAAGTAGTCCTCAGTCCCGGTCCCGCATATCGTGGGGAAGCGGGTATCGTCGTCCATAAAGAACTTGATCTCGCCTTCTCCCCACCAGCCGTTATTATTTACTCCCCATGCCATATAAACGCCGACGTAATGGCCCTTGCCCTTTACGCCGTCGATGATGGTATAGTCCGACGTCACGTTGGGACTGGCGCGCCTCCACTGCGCGTGGAAATAAGCGGCGTCGGGCGGCACTTCGGTCAGGGCGTAATCAATCTGGTAGTAGAGGTTCATCGGGTCCTGGTCGTTGACGTTCTCCATCGTTATCCTGCATTTCTTCCTGAAAGGCATCGTCCAGTAGCAGTTGAAGGCGCTGCCCGGATTGACGCATACGGCCAGTGAAGACAGCGGCGCGTATACGCCCCAGCCCATTGCGAAGAAGTCGCCCACGGGACACTCTACGGAAGGTTCTTTTTCATCATCCCAGTAAATGCGCAGGATGGAGAACCTCCAGTTGCCTGTCGGCGTCATCCAGATATGCTGTATGGCCCCGGGGCCGTCTATCCCGGCCAGCGTGAAAGTCTCGCCCGGCTTTATTGTGACGTAAGGGTTCACTTTCCACGTCTGCCCAAGGTCGCGGGCCGCCCATGTGGAGTTGGCCCGGTTGGGGAGGTCGTTGTCGCCGGGGCCGGCCATTCCGCCCCGGCCCTTTTCGCCCGTAAAGTTTTCGGGACTGATAGAACGTGTCTTTGCATTGGAGAGCAGGTAAAGGTTACCCATACCGGAGTTCAGCCCGTTATACGGGTATTGCTGCGCAGGCAGGCTGGCGGAACATGCCAGGAGGATGAGTGGCAGGGTGTGCTTTTTCATAATGTTACTTGTTATTTGTTTTTACAGTATAAGTCTGTCGGATAAGCGGAGTTTATTGGTCCGGCGGTGCATGCTTACGGAGCAGCTACGGTTTTACAATCCTGCATACACTATCACGCCAAGGCCTGACAGGAAGAGAACAATCATTATGGTCAGGAGGGCGTTGTTGGACCCTGGCCCGCCTTTAAACTCCTTCCATATGAATATCCCCCATAATGCAGCGATCATGGGAGCGCCCTGTCCCAGCGCATACGATATGGCGGCCCCGGCTTTTCCCGCGGCTATGTAGCTGAACAGTGTGCCTGTCCCCCAGATAACGCCGCCCAGTATGCCGACCATATGTGTGTTGAAGCCGCCTGTCAGGTATTGTTTATAGTTGACGGGGGCGCCTGCGAACGGTTTCTTCATCACCAGTGTATTGAAAATGAAATTGCTTGCCAGTATCCCCAGCGCGAATATGAAGAATGCAGAGTATGGGGTCGCCATACCGGGAGTGGGCGAAACGAAGTTGTCCAGGTCCATGGCCGCCGCCACGAAGCGGTAGAAGAATGACATCAGCACGCCGGCCATGATGGCCAGCATGAGCCCCTTTTTGGCCGACCTGTCCTGGTCTGAACTCTTACTCACCCTGCCGGAAGCAATACCGTTAATGATGATGGCCGCCACAACAAGCGCCACGCCGATGAACAGCGCCGACGGGTCGCCTTTGGGCGTTGCAAAATAGTTGACAAACACGCCGATCACCAGTGCCAGTCCGACCCCGACGGTAAAAGCTACCGACATCCCGGCCAGGGCCACTGCGGCCGACAGCAGGATATTGGCGGCGTTGAATATCACTCCGCCCGTGAATGCGCTCCGGAAGTTTGTGCTATCCACCTGCGCCAGGTCTTCAATGAAACTGCGGCCCTGTCCTCCAAAACTGCCGAGCGTAAACCCTAAGATCAGGGCGACCAGTACAATGCCCGCCACATAATCCCAGTAAAACAACTCGTACCTCCAGCTTTTAGCCGCCAGTTTCTGTGTATTGCCCCACGATCCCCAGCAAAGCATTGTGATGGTGCAGAGCAGGATCGCTACCGGGTAGTTTTCTACGATAAACATGATATTGTCATTAAGGGTTAAACAAAAGGTTAAGCAAAAAGTCTTCTATAACGCCTCGACCTCGTACCGGTACGGTATGGAGGTTTGGGCGCCTATCCGGGTTATGGCTATAGAGGCGGCGGCGTTGGCGAAGGCTACCGATTCGGCCAGCGGGTACCCTTCGGAGAGATAAACGCTGAGCGCGCCGCAGAAGACGTCGCCGGCCCCGGTGGTGTCGGTAGCCTCCACTTCTTTTGCCGGCAGCAGCAGGTCGTTGTCTGTATTTTTCACATACGCTCCTTCTTTGCCCAGGGTGATGACGACGTTCTCGACACCTTTGGAGCGTATGATCCCGGCCGCCTTACGGGCGCTTTTTTCGTCGGTCACTTTTATGCCCGTCAGCATTTCCGCCTCTACGCGGTTGGGCAGTATTGCATAGAGTTTCTTCACCAGCCCTTCGCTCAGGTGGGTTGCAGGCGCCGGGTTGAGTATTACTTTCCTGCCCAGGCGCCAGGCGGTGTCTATTACGTATTCTACCGTGTCGGTCGGTATCTCAAGCTGCAAAAGGACCATGTCGGCTTCCTGTATCGACCTGTAGGCTTTGTCAATATCCTGCCGCGACAAAGACATATTGGCCCCGCCGGCAACAACAATGCAGTTTTCGCCGAAGGTGTCTATCGAGATCAGGGCCACACCCGACGGGTTATTGTCGTCGGTGAAGACAAAACGCGTATCGATCTTCTCCTCCTTGTATATCTCCCTGGCCTGCATGCCGAACAGGTCGTTGCCTATCTTCGACACAAACACCACGTCTGCACCCAGACGTGCTATGGTGATTGCCTGGTTCGCCCCTTTACCTCCGGGGCTCATCAGGAAGGTACCTCCCAGGATGGTCTCGCCGGGCACGGGCAGCCTGTTGGCTTTGACTACCATGTCGGTGTTTGAACTGCCAACTACCACGATTCCTTTTCTTTTAACTGTGTTTTCCATACTTCCGGGCCTCATTCCTGCGGGTTAAACTTACACTGAGCAAATGTAATCGGCCGCGTCTGCTGAAAAATCATATTATTCGATCATATATATAATTCCAAAACACACGAAAGATGGCATAATAACGCCGGCCATGGTGCTATCGCCCGCCATAAGGATGCGTGGTTTTACATAAATCCAGACTATATTTGCACTTACGGAACGATCCGGGAAAATCAGGCCGCTGTTGTATATCCCCATACCCTCTCTTAAGTATTTAGAATATGAAAAAACTGGATTCTTTGGTTTACCTTATACACTCCCTTTCCAAGTCGGAGAAGAAACATTTTGCCGTATCAAAACCCGGCGAACAGGCGCAGGATTATATGATACTGTACCGTATGATAGCAAAATCGGTTATAACAGACGAAGACGCCATCCGCAACGATTACCGGCAGGCGGCCAGGGGTACATCCTTTGACATATCGGTACACTACCTCTATGATAAAATACTCGACACGCTGGTCGCCCTGCGTAAAAAGAAAGACATCTATTATGACCTGTTCCGCAGGCTGTCCAAAGTAAGGGTCCTTTACGAGCGCTCCATGTTCCGCGAATGCTTCGGTATGCTGGAAGAGGTTATCGCCCGGGCGCAGAAGAATGAGATATATGAGATACTTCTCATCGCCGCAAAGCTGGAACTGGAATACCTGCTGCGGCTGAATTTCCCCAACATCTCTGAGAAAGAGCTGTACCACAAGCATTATGAGCAGGTGAATATGATAAAGAATATCCGCAAGATCACCGAACAGGCTTCGCTATACGGACTGCTCAGGCACCGGCTCACCCATAAAGGGAATGTACGGTCGGCCAGGCAGAAGAAAGAACTGGACGACCTGATGGTGAGCGAGCTTTCCATCTCGGCCTCGCTGCCGGGCAAAGAGGACAGCTTTGAAAGGACAAAGAACCATAAGCTTTTCCAGGCCACTTACCTGATGGGGATAGGCGATTTCTCTGCGGCCCTCAGGTCGTTCAGGGAGCTGGCCCAACTGTTTGAAAACAATCCCCACTTCTGGGCCAACCCGCCGATCTACTACCTGTCAGTCCTCGAAGGAATACTAAGCAGCCTGCGCTCGGTGGGCGACTACGGGGAGATGTCTTTTTTCATAAAGAAACTTGAGAACATGGCCGGCAACTATTCACTTGAGTTTAAGATCAACGTCCTCTGCCTCATCTTCCAGTATAAGCTGTTCCCTCTTTTCGACCAGGGAGATTATGAAGGGTGCAAACGGCTCATCGACGCGTATAAAGACAGTCTGTTTGACAACGCCTCGTGGCTTAGCCCCATACGTAAGAGCGAAATGCAGTTGTACGCCGCCCTCGTTCACATCGGCCTCAGAAAATACGCAGAGGCGAAAAAGCTGATCAACTCCATCATATTCGACCACGATATAGAGTACCTGCCGATAATGAGGACCATCCGCCTTGTACGGCTCATAATTTATTATGAAACGGGCAACTTCGATTTGGTAAGGCACGAATCGCATTCGATACGCCGGAACCTGTCGCTGAAGAAAGAGTTTTCATTCAAGACAGAACATCTCATGCTCTTTTTCCTGAATAAATATAACCTGCCCATATTGCAGAGTGAAAGGATAAAGATGCACAATAAGCTGTTGCAAAAGATCAACGACCTGCATGAGGACAAATATGAACGCCAACTACTCAACATCTTTGATTTCACCGCCTGGATAGAATCAAAAGCCCTCAAAAGGAGCCTTTCCGACGTAATACAGTCGCGGCCCCGCAGTAGTACTTTCGGCAACTGACCTAAGATGTAAGAAAGTCAGTTGCCGTAGCGCCGTGGGGGGCCGCGACCCGGCAGGCCGCGCCTTAGAAGATAGCGTGCATTTTATCGGCGTAACGCCTGCCGAGGGTGACCATGTCCGCCGCATTGAAGTGATACGCGTCCTGTCCCGTCGTCAGACCGTCGGACTGCACCACATAGAGGTATGGGATAGTACCACTGTTAACGATGCGGTTCAGTTCCACGTTGAATGCGCTGTAATTGGTGTATGTGCTCTTTGAAGGGTCTTCCATCACTTCGCCCGCGATGAATGGCAGGCCGGGAATGCCGAGGCTGGTGCGCAGGGCGTTAACCAGGTTCGTGAGCTTTCCTTCGTAAAGAAGGCGCAGAGAGGGGTCGGAGTCCTGCTCGCCCTGGTGCCACAGCACGGCGCGTATCGTTCCGCCGCTCATCAACGCTGCCGCCTTCACGGCTGCTACGGCCTCATTGTATGGACTGCCTCCGGGCGCGAAATAAGAGATTTCCTGCCCTCCATACGCGGCCAGCACTATGGCCGTCTTACGGGCCGGGTAGTAGCCGACCATGCCCGTCATGAAACCGAAGGACACGCCTATCTGGTTGGTGTGGTCCCTGTCTCCCAGCACATTGTAGGCTGAGATTGGATTTGACGGAACCGCCCAGCTATTACCCGCAGGATTGTATACGTAGGCGCTGCTGATTGCAGCGTAGTCGGCGTTGGTGTTTGTCGTCCACCCCGCCATGTTCGACTGCCCCATGCAGAGATAGATGTCTATTTGCGGAGCAGGCTGAATTACAGTGGCAAATTCCTCCTCGGCATCAGTCCAGTCCGCTACCGTAATGTTGAAAGCCTGCATGCTCTGACTGACAGTGAGGCGGTAAAGCCTGTTGGCCTCTATCGCAATATCCACGCCCGTCATTACAGTGAACGTCTTATCGGTGCCGCTGCTGTTATGCCTCGTGCGTATCTTTATACCCGTACCCGCTCCGTCGGCCTTCACCACCGTGGGGTAGAGGTAGAAGCTGCGGTTGTTGTTGGTAAGGTCTGACGGCTCCAGCTCATAACTTACCCCGTTTGACGGTGCCGCCGGAGCGGAGGAACTGTCAAACATCCTGCCGGTGGGAGCGGCGTTGGATATATCAACGCCGAGGATTGTATACTCCGCGGAGTTGTTTTCTATGTCAAGCCTCGCCACGCGACGCTTCATGCTCACCTGCGTGGGTGCACCCTGACCTGCTATATCCTCCACAGTTATGTAAGGGTTACCGCCTGTGAGGGCGTTGGACGTTACAAAGGGAGGCGACAGTTTACCGTTGCCGGTCTGCTGCGTCCATACAGCCGTCAGGGTTTCCAGGGTGTTACCGGCCGACAACTGCGGAAGGGGATAACCCTCCGGTGCCTGTAGGAAGACAAAGTTACGCTCTCCGGTCCCGTCCATTGTGAGCGAGTACTGCCGTCCGCCGGCAACATCCGACCCGCCGGCGTAAGAGATGTTATAACTCCTCTCAAAGGCGAGCGAGGAGCTGAACACATAGACAGCCACAACGTCTGAAGTCGATCCGCCCTCTTCCATAGAAGCGCCGGTATAAGTGACGACCCTGTCCACCTGTGGCAGTACGAAGGCAAGCTTTCCATTGCCTGTTGGATTGTTAGCATCTGCGTCGCCTGTTTCGGCGAC
>JAISBL010000126.1 GCA_031266215.1 Tannerellaceae bacterium
GTAGGTACGTTTAATCGATTCGTACCTACTTTTAAGCCAAACGTAGGTACGTTTAGTCGATTCGTACCTACTTTTAGGCCAAACGTAGGTACGTTTAGTCAATTCGTACCTACTTTTAGGCCAAACGTAGGTACGTTTAGTCAATTCGTACCTACTTTTAAGCTAAACGTAGGTACGTTTTGCCTAAAAGTACCTACGAATTTGCAGATCATACCGGTTTTTTACAGTAACCCCTTTACTTTAACTGAGCTCTTATGCAGGGTTTGTATGTTTGCAAAGCATGTTGTAATTGTATATGCGACGATAAAAATGTATAGTTTATTTGCAGGTTACAGGATATTGCATACATTTGCCGGCGAAGAATCCATGTTAATAAAACGTGACGCACCTGACTTTGGCTCATAAATGTTTTTTGGTTAGTTTTTAATGGTTTTTTACTTTCTGAACCGTGAGGAGTGGAGAGTTTTTGGCTGAAATTAACAAGGTTAGTGTAAGGCTTTATTAATGAGTGCCGAATAAGGAGAAACGTTATGGAGCCTGTCGCATCTGCGGCAGGTTCTTTTTGTATTAAAACAAAACAGGAATGAAAACGTATGTGCGGTTTATTTGCAGGTTACAAGATATTGCATACATTTGCCGCCGGATAAGTCTGATAATGTTAATCTGATGTGATGCACCCTGCTTTAGCATATAGTAAATATTTTTTGACTGGTTGGCGTAGATACTTACTCTCTAAACCGTAAAGAATGGGAGAGACCTTCGCCGACGTTATTCATGATTTTGACCGGCCTTAAGCCGAATAAATAAAAACGTTACGGGGCCTGTCGCATTTGCGGCAGGCTTCTTTTTTTATATTAAAATACAGAACAGAAATGAAAACGTATCAGGTAAACGAAAACGGGTACTATGGTGAATTCGGCGGGGCGTACATCCCCGAAATACTTCACCGCTGCGTGTCGGAATTGCAGGAAGCATATCTCGAGGTGCTGACAAGCCGGTCTTTCCGCCATGAGTATGAAACGTTGCTGCGCGACTACGCAGGCCGCCCTTCGCCACTCTATCTCACGCGGCGGCTGAGCGAGAGGCACGGTTGCCGTATCTATCTCAAAAGGGAAGACCTCAACCACACCGGGGCGCACAAGATAAACAACACCATCGGGCAGATACTGCTGGCCCGCAGGATGGGTAAGACGCGTATAATCGCCGAGACCGGCGCCGGGCAGCACGGCGTGGCCACGGCAACGGTATGCGCGCTTATGGATATGGACTGTGTGGTGTATATGGGAAAGACCGACGTGGAGCGACAGCACACCAACGTGCAAAAAATGGAGATGCTGGGCGCCAGGGTGATGCCCGTAACCTCAGGCAACATGACGCTGAAGGATGCAACCAATGAGGCCATACGCGACTGGTGCTGCCATCCGTCGGACACGTATTACATCATAGGCTCTACCGTCGGGCCGCACCCCTATCCCGACATGGTGGCCCGGCTGCAGTCGGTCATCAGCGAAGAGATAAAGGCCCAGTTGCCGGAGAAAGAAGGGCGCGACTATCCCGATTACCTTCTGGCCTGCGTCGGTGGAGGGAGTAATGCCGCCGGCAGCATCTACCACTATCTGGACGACCAAAGGGTGAAGATCATCCTGGCCGAAGCCGGCGGCAAAGGCATAGACACAGGCCTGAGCGCCGCCACTATCAAACTGGGCAGACAGGGCATTATCCACGGCTCGCAGACTCTGGTGATGCAGAGTGAAGACGGACAGATAGAGGAGCCTTACTCCATCTCCGCAGGGCTGGACTACCCCGGTATCGGGCCGATGCATGCCAACCTTGCCAGGACGGGGCGGGCCGCCGTCATGACCGTAGATGATGACGAAGCTCTGGAGGCCGCCTTCCGCCTCACCAGGCTGGAAGGGATTATCCCCGCCCTGGAAAGCGCACATGCCCTGGGGGCGCTGGAGAAACTGAGCTTCAGGGCCGATGACGTCGTCGTATTGACGTTATCGGGACGAGGAGACAAGGATATGGACACTTATGTAAGAGAGAAAACAACTAACGGTAAATAATAAAAACATTTGTGAGTTATGAAACAATACGTATTCGGAACAGTAAGTAAAAAGATGCTGGGCGACATGCATACGCCTGTCAGCATTTATTTGAAAGTGAGAGACGTCTATCCCGAATCGGTCCTGCTGGAAAGCTCCGATTACCACGGCGACGAGAACAGCCTGTCTTACATCGCGCTCTGCCCGCTGGCGCGTATCGGTATCAACGCGGGGCGAAGCTCAGCCATATTCCCTGACGGCTCCGGCGAGGAAGCTCCCCTTACGGCCGGAGGCTGCCATGAGGCCATAAGCGCCTTCATGGAACGCTTCAGCATAAAAGGGGCGGACAGGGCGGTATGCGGACTGTTTGGCTATACGGCCTTTGACGCCGTACGCTATTTTGAAAACATCCCCGTGGCCGAGTCTCACCATGCGGATAATGACGCCCCGGATATGCTATACATATTATATAAGTATACACTCGTGTTTGACCATTTCAGGAATGAGCTTACGCTTATAGAGCTGAGGGCCGAAGGCGACGATCCGGCGGGTGGCCTGCCTGAGATAGAGACTTTGATAGAGAACCGTAACTATGCCTCGTACAACTTCCGCGCCCTGGGGGCGGAGACGTCTGCGATTACCGACAAGGAGTACCTCGCGATGGTGCGCCGCGGCATCAGGCACTGCCTGCGCGGAGACGTGTTCCAGATAGTCCTGAGCCGGCGTTTTGAGCAGGCTTTCAGGGGCGACGACTTCAAGGTCTATCGTGCCCTGCGCAGTATAAACCCCTCGGCCTACCTGTTTTACTTTGATTTCGGAGGTTTTCGCATCTTCGGCTCCTCGCCTGAGACGCACTGCAAGATCGTCGGCCGGCACGTATGCATAGACCCGATAGCCGGAACAGCCTTCCGCACCGGACATTCGGAGCTCGACCGCCAGCGCGCACAGAGCCTTATTGCCGACCCGAAGGAAAACGCCGAACATGTGATGCTGGTTGACCTGGCAAGGAACGATCTCAGCCGGAATGCCCACAATGTGAAGGTGGACTTTTACAAGGAGGTGCAGTACTACAGCCACGTCATACATCTGGTATCACGCGTCAGCGGAGACCTCGATGAAGAAGCCGGGGCCGTCAAGACCTATATAGATACCTTCCCGGCCGGGACCCTTAGCGGAGCGCCCAAGGTGCGCGCCATGCAGCTTATAAACAGGATAGAAAAGCACAACCGCGGAGCTTACGGGGGTTGTATAGGTTTTATAGGCTTCAATGGAGATTTGAATCAGGCTATCACCATACGCAGCTTCGTGAGCCGTGGTAATGTGCTATACTATCAGGCAGGCGCCGGCATAGTGGCCCAGAGCAACGATGAGCGCGAACTGCAGGAGGTGAACAGCAAACTCGGCGCACTGAAAAGCGCCATAGACATGGCTGAAAAGATCATTAACTGAACACAGAGATGAAAACAACCTTACTTTTTGATAACTATGACTCCTTCACCTACAATCTGCTACATGTATTGAGGGAGTTGGGAGAGAACGTGGAAGTGCATCGTAATGACCGCATCAGCCTGGACGAGGCAGAGCGTTTTGACAGGATCGTCCTGTCGCCCGGCCCGGGCATACCCGAAGAATCCGGCATACTGCTGCCCCTTATCCGCCGCTATGCGCCGCGCAAGAGCATACTGGGCGTCTGCCTGGGCGAACAGGCCATAGGCGAGGCCTTTGGCGCCAGGCTCCTGAACCTTTCGAAGGTGCATCACGGCGTATGTTCGGATATACGCGTCCTGGCGCGTGATCCTTTGTTTGACGGCCTGACGCCCGTATTCAGGGCCGGACGGTACCACTCGTGGGTAGTCTCCGAGGAGGATTTCCCCGACTGCCTCGAGATAACCGCCGAAGACTGTAAAGATGGCTACATCATGGCTTTGAGGCACAAGACCTATAACGTGCGCGGAATACAGTTTCACCCCGAATCGATACTGACCCCGCAGGGTAAAGACATTATTATTAACTGGCTTAAACTATAACAACCATATGAAACGAGCATGTAAAAACTATTTACGCCAAAGGCGATAAATAAAACGTAGTGCGAGTTACATACCTGCATTAATTAAATATTTTATTCGTATGAAACAGATACTGTACAGATTATTTGAACATCAGTACCTCGGACGCGAAGAGGCGCGTCTGATATTGCAGAACATCGCCCGGGGGCGCTACAATGACTCACAGATAGCAAGCCTTATCACCGTCTTCCTTATGCGTAACATCTCCGTTGAGGAGTTATCAGGCTTCCGCGACGCTTTGCTCGAAATGCGCGTGCCGGCGGACTTGTCGGATTACAGGCCGATTGATATCGTAGGAACAGGCGGCGACGGGAAAAACACCTTCAACATCAGCACCGCGGCCTGTTTTACCGTAGCCGGGGCCGGATACCCTGTGGTCAAGCACGGTAACTACGGGGCTACGTCGGTAAGCGGAGCCAGTAACGTGATGGAACAGCACGGAGTTAAATTCACCGCCGATGCCGGCAAACTGCGCAAATCAATGGACACCTGTCGCATTGCATACCTGCACGCGCCGCTGTTCAACCCTGCCCTTAAGGCGGTCGCCCCCGTGAGGAAAAGCCTGGCCGTACGCAGCTTTTTCAACATGCTGGGGCCGCTGGTCAACCCTGTCATCCCGGCCTACCAGCTACTGGGAGTTTATAATCTGCCCCTGCTTCGCCTCTACAGCTACACGTATCAGGAGAGCGCCACACGCTTTGCCGTAGTACACAGTCTGGACGGATATGACGAAATCTCGCTTACCTCCGCCTTTAAGGTCTCTATGCCTGAAAAGGAAAAGCTTTACACGCCGGAGTCTTTGGGGTTCACCCGCTGCCGGGCGGCCGACCTCGACGGTGGCGAAACGCCGGAAGCAGCAGCCCGTATATTTGACAATGTGCTGAATAACACCGCTACCACAGCGCAGAAAAACTGTGTAACGGTAAACGCCGCATTCGCCATACAGGTGATCTGCCCTGATAAAAAGATAGAGGCCTGCCTGTCAGAGGCCCGCGAATCGCTGGAAAGCGGCCGGGCTTTGGAAACGTTCAACCGCTTTATACAGATAAACCAATGAGCGCCGAACAGACCTGCCAGTCCGCCGTCAGAGCAGGGGAGGGGAGTGACGACATCCTGCATAAGATAGTAGCGGCCAAGCGCCTCGAAGTAGAGCGGCAGAAGAAAGCCGTCAGTCTGCGAACCCTGCTGGCCCTTGGAGCCGAGCGTATGGATCGCCCGGTGTATTCCATGAGTAAGGCCTTGAACCGCTCACAAAGCGGCATTATCGCCGAGTTCAAACGCCGGTCGCCTTCCAAAGGCTGGCTGTTCCCCGGCGCTCTGATAGAAGACGTCATACCGGAATACCAGCGGGCGGGGGCCTCAGCCTGTTCCATACTGACCGATGAGGATTTCTTCGGCGGCTCGTTGGGAGATTTGCAGGCGGCTCGTAAAAAGGCCGGTATCCCACTGCTGCGTAAAGACTTTATCATTGACGAATACCAGCTTTTCCAGTCGCGGGTGATGGGGGCTGACGCCGTATTGCTGATAGCCGCCGCCCTGAGCCGGACGGATTGCGCTTCGCTGGCCTCAACAGCCCACAGCCTCGGACTTGAAGTGTTGCTGGAGATACATGGCGAGGAGGAGCTTGGCTACCTGACCCCGGAGGTTGACATGCTGGGGGTGAACAACCGTAACCTGGGCACTTTTCACACCGATGTGGCGAACTCCTTCCGCCTGACGGAGCATATCAAAGCCTCTGCCGGCAGTTCTTCAACCGTACTGGTCTCAGAGAGCGGCATAAGCGATGTTGATGTAGTCCGCCGCCTCCGGCAGTCGGGCTTCCGGGGCTTCCTTATAGGCGAAGCTTTTATGAAGTCTCAGCAACCGGGCGAAGCGCTTGCCTCTTTTATAGGAGGGCTGGCGCTATGATCATCAAGGTATGTGGAATGTGCCACAGGGAAAACATCCTTCAGGTGGCCCGGCTGGGCGCTGACTGGATAGGTTTTATCTTTTGGGCTGGATCTGAAAGGTGGGTTGATGCCGACCGGTTTGAAAGTATGATGGGAGCATATCACCGTAGCGCGCCTTTTAAAAAGGCAGGCGTTTTCGTTAACGCCTTCATTGAAGACATTATGGGGACGGCCACCCGGTGCCGGCTGGATTATCTGCAACTGCACGGTGACGAGTCTCCGGTGATTTGCCATACGCTTCAGAAGCGGGGCTTCAGGCTCATCAAAGCCTTTCACATAGAAGCAAAAGAAGACCTGGAACGGACGGCTGAATATGAGGGCAGGGCTGACTATTTCCTTTTTGACACCCGGTGCAGCGGATACGGGGGGTCGGGACGGTCATTCGACTGGCAGGTCTTACGGGCCTACACCGGTAAGACGCCTTTCCTGATAAGCGGAGGCATCAACCCCGGCAGTCTGGAAGCCATACGCGGCTTCAGCCATCCCTGCTTTGCCGGCATAGACCTCAACAGCGGCTTTGAGACCGTACCCGGACTGAAAGACATATCCCGGCTGACCCCTTTTATCAGATCATTGAAGACAAACAACTTATGAATACAAAAGATGAATCGCATCACACAATTATTTGACACAAAAAAGCGCGGTATACTGTCCGTTTACTTTACCGCCGGGTATCCCTGCCCGGGAGATACTCCGGTCGTCCTTCGGGCGTTGGAGGCCAGGGGTATTGATATGGCAGAGATAGGCATTCCTTTCTCAGACCCTATGGCAGATGGCCCGGTAATACAGGAAGCCTCCACCCGTTCGCTCCGTAACGGCATGACGCTACGGCTATTGTTTGAGCAGTTGAAAGACATGCGGCGGCATGTACGCATCCCTGTCATACTGATGGGCTATCTCAATCCTGTTATGCAGTTCGGTTTTGAAAACTTCTGCCGGCAATGTGCACTGACGGGTGTAGACGGCGTCATCATCCCCGACCTTCCTTTTGCCGACTATATGGAGCGTTACCGGCCTGTTGCCGAACAATACGACCTCAAAGTTATAATGCTCATCACGCCTGAGACTTCCCCGGAGCGCATTCGCCTGATAGACGCCAATACCGGGGGTTTCATCTATATGGTATCAAGCGTCGCCATCACCGGAGCGCAAAAGAGTTTCGACGAGCAGAAGCAGGCTTATTTCCGCCGCATAGACGATATGCAACTGCGCAATCCACGTCTGGTAGGCTTTGGCATCAGCAATAAAGCCACGTATGATGCGGCAACCGCATACTCGTCAGGCGCCATTGTCGGCAGCCGTTTCATACAGTTGCTGACCTCTGAGCCAACCATAGAAAAAGCCATCGACACACTGCTGCATGACCTGAGTTAAGGGTTAAAACCATACCTGTGGATTAAAATCAGCCTGTGTAACAGAAAGAGAGCTGTCCAATCCGGGCGGCTCTCTTTCTGTCAGGTGATCGGAAAATTAAGGCCCTGACTTCTCCATCCGGGTTCGGGATAATGACCACCTAAAGTTATATCCTGTAAAAAGTTGTTCGTCGTGAATGGGGCCCAATTTTTGAACCCGGCTTTTCACTTCCGTAATGCGGCCAGTTGCTTCTTTAATTCCTCAATAGCCCGGTCTTTTTCTTCCAAAGCTTTCGTTTGTTCCGCAAGGGCATTGTCCTTTTCTTCAATGGTTTTGTCTTTTTCTTTCAAAGCCCTGTCCTTTTCCTCAATGGCTCTCTCCTTGTCCTGAAGCTCTTTCAGAAAATCATCCTCCATCTCCATTTCTATCTGCATATCCTCGCTCTCGGAGGCCATACGAAGGCGGCGGATGATGGGGCGGTACTTCTCCGGGAAGTCGTCTTCGTCTACGTTCAGTATGTGGTGGTTCCTTGTACGGTTTTCCTGGTCGAAGATGCTCAGCAGCTTCTCCAGATCAGTGCGGCGATGATACTTCAACTGCTCGGTCTGCACTATCCACGAACGGTGGTGAAGACTGTCAGTAAACTCATTGGGGCCGCTCAGCGCCTTACCGGTCGTAACGTCCCTTATCATGGAATCGACACTGACGACCACACTGCCGGGAAAGCCTATGTCATAACCCAGCAGGAAGATGCAGTATATCTGGCGGGCCCTGCGGCTCTCGCCTTCGCCGTACGAATTGTCGGGATTCTGGTAATGCAAACCGACATAACGGCGGAAACGCATGATGTCGGAGGCCAGTTTGGCTTTCTGCAATTCTATCAATACCGTCTTGTAGCCTCCTTCGGATGTGGCGATGCGGGCCGAAAAGTCAAAACGGCAGACCGTGAAGTTTTTCCCCGAACCTTCAGGGGCTTTCTCGACTTCTGATTCTTTACCCGAAGGTACGCGGATGATACGCTCCTGGGAGGCAAAATCAAGCTCCAGTACTTCCTCGCCGATAATGGCCGAAAGGAAAGCCTTTGCAACCCGGTTGTCTTCTATCATAAATTTGAAGACTACATCGTATATGGGATTCGCTATATGCATGAACAGTTTAAATTTTTAGTCATTGAGCACAAAAATAATATATTACACGGTTTTGCTTTCTTCCTGCTTTTTCATTTCCGTAGCGCGGCCAGTTGCTGCCTTAATTCCTCAATCGCCCGGTCTTTTTCTTCCAAAGCTTTCGTTTGTTCCGCAAGGGCTTCGTCTTTTTCTTTCAAAGCCCTGTCCTTTTCTTCAATGGCTCTCTCCTTGTCCTGAAGCTCTTTCAGAAAGTCATCCTCCATCTCCATCTCTATCTGCATATCCTCGCTCTCGGAAGCCATACGAAGGCGGCGGATGATGGGGCGGTATTTCTCGGGGAAGTCGTCTTCGTCTACGTTCAGTATGTGGTGGTTCCTTGTACGGTTGTCCTGGTCGAAGATGCTCAGCAGCTTCTCCAGATCAGTGCGGCGATGATACTTCAACTGCTCGGTCTGTACTATCCATGAACGGTGGTGAAGACTGTCAGTAAACTCATTGGGGCCGCTCAGCGCCTTGCCGGTCGTAACGTCCCTTATAGCGGAATCGACACTGACGACCACACTGCCGGGGAAGCCTATGTCATAACCCAAAAGGAAGATGCAGTATATCTGGCGGGCCTTACGGCTGTCGCCTTCTCCATACGAATTGTCGGGATTCTGGTAATGCAGGCCAACATAACGGCGGAAACGCATGATGTCGGAGGCCAGTTTGGCTTTCTGCAACTCTATCAACACAGTCTTGCAGCCTCCTTCGGAGGTTGCGATGCGGGCCGAAAAGTCAAAACGGCAGACCGTGAAGTTTTTACCTGAACCTTCAAGGGGTTTTTCGACTTCTGATTCTTTACCCGAAGGTACGCGGATGATACGCTCCTGGGAGGCAAAATCAAGCTCCAGTACTTCCTCGCCGATAATGGCCGATAGGAAGGCCTTTGCTACCCGGTTGTCTTCTATCATAAACTTGAAGACTACATCGTATATGGGGTTCGCTATATGCATGAACGTTTCGCTTTTTAGTTATCAGTTGCAAAAATAGCACATTTATATTGAGATTTCAGAGCGTCTCTCACCGGCGCGGATGAAATATGATGGAAATAATTTCCCCGGTCAAAAGAAAAAGTAAAGTTCCCGCTGATGGTCGTATAATTCATGCTCACTCCTCACCTGAACGTATCAGGGCGCCACGGGCGTGTTTTACAGGGGCGCCTCCTTATTTTGCCGCTTCTTCGGCAAAAGCTAAAATATAACCGTTATTATCTTTAAGATAAAACTCTTTTATACCGTACCATGTAAGTTTTAATTCGGTGGTTTGAACGCCCCTGCTTTTCAATCCTGCATGAAATTCTTCGATTCCTTTGCCCTCCATGTAGAAAGAAACAGTGGCCCCGATGGGAGTCTTTTCGGCAATAACGACATCTTCATGGAAGCTGTCTGAACGCTGAAACATAAACTCCACACCGTCTTTTTGCATCATGGCGTAGACATATTCTTTTCCGTCGGATAATTGCTGCTCTACGCCGTCCTGGCTGGCCGGGACAGCCATTATCAGCTCAAAGCCCAGGTTCTCACTGTAAAATTGCACCGTTTGCCCGATGTCGGTAACTGCTAAATTCGGGGTTAGTTTGCTTATTTTCATCTTTGTGAAGTATTTTATTGGTTTATAATTTCGTTTTGTATTTTCCTGCTTAGCGAACTAAAAACCAACTCATATGAGCCGTCCAGCAGTTTTTTCAATACCGCTTCGGGGACATTCCCGCTCAGAAATACCGAACTCCAATGGGTTTTGTTTAAGTAATATCCGGGGATTATATCCTCGTACTTTTCCCGTAATTCTGCACCGTATTCCGGGTCATGCTTCATGGAAATAATCGGGTTGCCGGCATTGTCGTTGCCTGCCAGTGCAAACATTTTTCCGCGGACAGAATAGCGGATGGCGTCCCATTCCTGCTTATAGTCCTCTTCGGCGCCTTTTTTAGAGAGGCAGTGCGCTTGTATAAAATCGTAATTCATTTCGTTGATTTTTTGGCAAAAGTATGCCGGATTAGAAGATCAGACTGTGTAAAAAACCGACTTTTTACCAGAGTATATTGCCGGGAGTGCTGCCCGACAGGGTTTTAAAGTCCCTTATAAGGTGTGCGTGGTCGTAGTACCCACATTCTACGGCAACCGACATCAGGTCTCTGTGGGGGTAGCTCTGTAAATACTTTAGAGTGTGTTTGAACCTGATTATTCTGGCAAATGTTTTTGGGCTGACGCCAATTGCAGATTTGAACCTTCGTTCGAAATGCCTCTGGCACAAACAAACCTCGTATGCTGTTTCTGAGAGGGATAATTGTCCTTTTGCAAGACAAATGAGATCGACAGCGCGGATAATCCGCCTGTCGGACGGGTATAGATCGGCGAGGCGGCTTACCAGATAGTTATCCGTATGCTTTATAATTTCTTCGGCTGACAGCATTTCGGGCAATGTTTCATAAAAGGACCTGCCAAACAGCGTTTCTGTCAAAGCTAATTCCACACTCCTGTCGGTAAACTCCTCAACAGGTACGCGGGTAAAGGCTGTAATCCCGGCCGGGTTAAAGCGGATGCCGAATCTTTGTAAGCGCTCCGAATAATCCACATTGAGAAACGTAGTCATTGTGCCGATAATTCCGGCATGGAAGGTATCCTTCGCCCTGTCGAAAGAGAAAATAATATCAACACAGCCGTCGGGAGGAATCTTATTAGATTTTCCTTCTCCCGCCAGACTACTGCTGGTCCAGTAAGTTTCAATATACGGGGATAGTAATGCGTTGGATTGATATTCTTTGTATGGCATGCTTTTCAATATGCCTGCGAAAATACGCTTTTAATCTGAGTCTGATGTAAGAAAACCCGGCGGAAGGAGGACGGGGTGGTGATGGCAGTGACCGGCACAGGCGGAACGCCCCACCCGTGAAGCCGCCATATCGGTAGGGCTTGCGGCGCCGGCGCACACCGGAAGCCCCATCAATACCGGTACGGTGGTATATAAACTATCGCCCGGCATCCGGACAGGGTGTATGTCTGATGCCGGGCAATGTATCTGCTACCGTGCGGGGATGTTTATGGGATGCGTAACGACACGCGCGCTCTGGCTGCGCCGGCGTTTACGCCCGGGGCGCCTGCGGTTGCGCCGTAGCTGCCTCCACCACCTCCTCCGCCTCCACCGCTGCCGGGGCCGTAGCGGTCATCGAAGATGGTTTCGTCGTCGGGGCCGTCATAGGCGCCTTTACCGCCTCCGCCTCCGCCGCCATAGCCTCCGCCACCACCACCGCCAACACCTAGTAAGTAGACGCCACCGCCATTGCCGCCGGTTATGCTGCCACCGTTGCCGCCGGCGATTTTTCCTGCGCCTCCGGCGCCACCTGTGGCAGAGCCTCCACTGTTTCTCCCGCCCTCGCCGCCGGAGCCTTCAGGACTAATGTAATAATGCTCTCCGGAGCTTCCGCTTCCGCCCTGGGATGTTGGTCCGCCGCCGCCTGGGCCGCCATGGCCGCCGTGGCCGTAAGGGTAGCCGTTGCCGCTGAAGCCTCCGCCACCTCCGCCGCCGGCCACGAGGAAGCGCAAGTCAAGCGACCAGCCGTCCCACGGACCACCGCCGGTGCGGAAGTCCGTACCCCCGCCGCCGCGGCCATAGCCAAAGGCAGTATAGTAGGAACCGCCACCACCGCCGAACCCTACGAATATATACAGGTACGTCCCTTTCTTCATCGTACGCTCGCTCCTGGAATATCCGCCTAATCCTCCGACGCCGCTCCCCAGAGCCTCACCCAGATTATCATTACTGTCGCCCTGCGCGCCCCAGGCCTCAAGCGTGTAAAGGCCGTCGTAGGGAGCGATGAAGGTGTGCATCTCGCCGGTCTGGGGGAAGTCGAACCTGATTGTGGAATTTATGCCAAAGCTGTATAGCCTGCCTGCCTCTATCGGAATATCTGCGCCTGCCATTACGGTATACGTCTTATCAGAGCCGTCGATATTCAGCTTTGCGTGTATCGTAATCGTCGTACCCGTCGCGCCGGCCCCCAGCACCGTTGGGTAGAGGTAGAAGCTGCGGCCGTTGTTGGTAAGGTCTGAGGGAGAGAGTGAATAAGTCACTCCGCCTGACGAAGGGGCCGCCGGCGCGTAGTCACTGTCAAGCATCCTGCCGGCAGTAGCAGCGTTGGATATATCAACGCCGAGAATGGTATGGCCGGAGTCGTTGTAGTCAAGGTCAATCCTCGCCACGCGGCTCTTCATGCTCACCTGTATGGGCGCAGTCTGATTCTCTATACTCTCCACCGTTATGTACGGTTTGCCGTTTGTGGGGGTATTCGACATAACAAATGGAGGCGACAGTCTGCCGTTCACCGTCGGCGTCAATACAGCCGTCAGGGCCCCCAGGCTGCTGCCGGCCGACAACTCCGGGAAGGGATAGCTCGCCGGGGCCTGGAGGAACACAAAGTTGTGCTTTCCACTGCCGCGCATCGTGATCGAATACTGCCGTCCGCCGCCTGCAACGGGAGTTCCGCCACTGTAAGGTATGGCGTATCTCTGCACAAATCTGAGCGAGGGGCTGAATGCATAGATAACCACATCGTCGGAAGCCGAACCGCCCTCTTCCGCCGAAGCGGCGGTATAAGTCACGACATTGTCCGCCTGCGGCAGGACGAAGGAAATCCTTACGTCGCCTGCCGTTTCGTCACCGTCTGCGTCGTCTGTTTCGACGACATTGACTACCTTTGTGCAGGCTGAAATGGCGATCAGCATCGCCGCCAAGAAATAACCAAGATATTTCATGCTTAATAGTTTTAAATTACGACTCAAAGGTACTATACATCAACGACTTATCGCCGACAAAACCCTCCCTGAAGTTCACCTTTATCACGTAATCCATGCCCCAATAATTCACCTTTCCCGACTTCAAACAGGTACAAACATTCACCATATCAACCCGCGCATATTTCCGCTACAACCGGCGCCGCCCATTGTCTGTTGCGGTCCGGTATTTTAACCCGTAATCCGATAACCTCATTTAAACCCTTCCGGCAGTTAACCGTTTCCACCTATATTTCCATCTAATACTAACTTCGGGTTCCATCATAATTTCATCCGCATCGATGAGAGACGTTCTGAAGTCTCAATATAATGTAGTATTTTTGTGTTCGATAACTGTAAAGAATTTAAGACACCCATGCATATAGCAAACCCCATATACGATGTAGTCTTCAAGTTTATGATAGAGGACAACCGTGTGGCAAAGGCTTTCCTATCGGCCATTATCGGCGAGGAAGTACTGGAGCTTGATTTTGCCTCCCAGGAACGTATCATCCGCGTACTTTCGGGTAAAGGAGAGGATGTCGAAAAAACCCCTGAAGGATCGGGCAAAAACTTCACGGTCTGCCGTTTTGACTTTTCGGCCCGCATCGCCACATCCGAAGGAGGCTACAAGACGGTTCTGATAGAGTTGCAGAAAGCCAAACTGGCCTCCGACATCATGCGTTTCCGCCGTTATGTCGGTTTGCATTACCAGAATCCCGACAACTCGTACGGTGAAGGCGACAGCCGGAAGGCCCGCCAGATATACTGCATCTTCCTGCTGGGCTATGACATAGGCTTTCCCGGCAGTGTGGTCGTCAGTGTCGATCCCACGATAAAGGACGTTACGACCGGCAAGGCGCTGAGCGGTCCCAATGAGTTTACGGACAGTCTTCACCACCGTTCGTGGATAGTGCAGACCGAGCAGTTGAAGTATCATCGCCGCACTGATCTGGAGAAGCTGCTGAGCATCTTTGACCAGGAGAACCGTACAAGGAACCACCACATCCTGAATGTAGACGAAGACGACTTCCCCGAAAAGTACCGCCCCGTCATCCGCCGCCTCCGTATGGCCTCCGAGAGCGAGGATATGCAGATAGAAATGGAGATGGAGGATGATTTTCTGAAAGAGCTTCAGGACAAGGAGAGAGCCATTGAAGAAAAGGACAGGGCTTTGAAAGAAAAAGACAAAACCATTGAAGAAAAGGATAATGCTATTGCGGAACAGGAGAAGGTTTTGAAAGAAAAGGACAAGACTTTGGAAGAAAAAGACCGGGCGATAGAGGAATTAAGGCAGCAACTGGCCGCGCTACGGAAATGAAAAAGCAGGAAGAAAGCAAAACCGTATAATATATTATTTTTGTGCTCAATGGCTAAAAATTTAAACTGTTCATGTATATAACTACCTCTGTCAGCCGGTTAAATCTTTCCTTTTATACAACAAAAGTAAATATTCAACCCCGGTTATCTTTCACTCCGCAAACTTAAGGTTGCCTTATCCGTTCTTTAGGGTACATAGATGATGAAAACCCCTGCCATTCATCCCGGCAGCCCTTCATCCTGCCTGCAGAGTGCGCTCGTGTCATCTGATTTTTTTACATAAAACTCACGTATTCAGCGATTAATAACGTACAGGCTCAAACCAAACCCGCAGGAATTCAAATTAAACCCGTGAGGATTCAAACCAAACCCGTGAGGATTCAAACCAAATCCGTGAGGATTCAAATTAAATCCGCGAGGATTCAAATCAAACCCGTGAGGATTTAAATCAAATCCGCAAGGATTCAAATCAAACACATACCTGTTTTTTTAAGATTTGCATACTAAAAAACATGCGAACCAACTGCTTTTCACGTGCGCATGTTTATGCCATATGTATTAAAAAATTGAGGGGCAGTGCGGTTATACGCTGCCCCTCTTGAGAATCAAAAACTAACCTAATCCATCTGTGTATAAAAGCTAAGATTTCGGTTTTCGCTTAACTAATCATAAAAAAGTCTTACACCTTTACTCTGCGCAAATATCCGGATAAAATACCACACCAATCTTGATATATGTCAATTAAATGAAAATCAGTCGATTTCTTAACATAGATCAAGTCGCTGCATTTAGTATCCCTGCACGTACCCTGCTTAATGTTTCGGGCGACATTATCAGGTATGAAGCGATGTGTACAAGCGGTACGCGCTGTATAATGTCCGGGCGTTCCTTTAAGAGACGCATGTAACGTTCGTTGGCGGTCTCAAACTGGAACTCGTATATCTTTTTCTGTATATTGGTGAGCATCGTCTCTATGATGCAGCGGTATAGTGAATTGATCTCGCGGCAGTCGCGTACCAGTTCCATAAGCGGCAGGTATGGTATGCCGTACAGCTCGACAGGTTCCAGGGCTTCGATCCTCGTGTTAGTTGGTTTTTGATTGAAAAAGCTGTCAATACTGATGAGAATACTATCTTCACTTGCGAAATGCTCTGTTATTTCTTTCCCGTTTTTATAACAAAATTGTCTTAGAAGTCCGTCTTTTACATAGTACATTAAATTATTTATTTCCCCTTCTCTTAACAGACATTCGTTTTTTCTAACTTCTTTGTGTATCAGAATAGAGGCCAGTTTATCTGCTGCGTCTTCGCTTATGGCATGTGACGCAACTTCACCAACCTGTTGAGCAATAATCTTTTTATTTGTCATTTTGTTTAAAACTAATTATGTCAACAAATATAATAGATTTCACACATAAAAAAGAAATACGCCCACATATTTTACTGTATGCGGGCATATTTTGTAATAAATGTATGTGTTTTTGCAAGAAAGTATAACTCCCCTGACTTTTGTGTTTTATTTATACTCTTTCCAGCTTTTTATTTGTATATCGTGTATGCTTAATGTACAAAAAGCGGTAATGAAAGCGTCCGCGAGGCGGGCATTGGTTATTAACGGGATGTTGAGGTCGATGGAGGCGCGGCGTATTTTGTATCCGTTGTCCAGCTCGCCGGCTGACAGGTCGCGCGGTATGTTCACGACCATGTCTATCTTTTTCTCGTGAAGGAGACTGAGGGCCTGTGGTTCTCCCTTCTCGCTGGGCCAGTAGACGCGGGTGCTTTCTATTTCGTTATCGCTCAGGAAGCGGTGTGTGCCTCCTGTTGCAAACAGGTTGTATCCTTTCGACCGTAGCAGCAGGGCGGCGTCGAGCATGTCTGCCTTTTGTCTGGAGTCGCCGGTGGAGAGGAGAATGTTTTTTTCAGGGATACGGTAGCCTACCGAAAGCATGCTTTTCAGCACCGCTTCTGATGTGTCTGTGGCGATACAGCCTACTTCGCCGGTGGATGCCATGTCTACGCCCAGGACCGGGTCTGCTTTCTGAAGTCGTGAGAAGGAGAACTGCGAGGCTTTGATGCCGACGTAGTCCAGGTCAAATTCGTTCTTGGTCGGTTTCTGTACCGGCAGTCCCAGCATCACACGTGTGGCAAGGTCGATGAAGTTTATTTTCAGCACCTTGCTCACGAAAGGAAAGCTGCGTGAGGCTCTGAGGTTACATTCTATCACTTTTATTTCATTCGCCTTTGCGAGGTATTGTATGTTAAAAGGCCCGGATATGTTTAGTTCCCTGGCTATCCGGCGGCTGACGTATTTGATACGGCGCATCGTTTCTACGTATAGCTTCTGGGCAGGGAATTGTATGGTGGCGTCGCCGCTGTGTACGCCGGCAAATTCAATGTGTTCGCTGATTGCATACATGATGATTTCTCCTTCACGGGCTACGGCGTCAACTTCCACCTCTTTGGCGTTTTCTATGAACTGGCTGACCACTACCGGGTGTTTCTTGCTCACGTTGGCGGCAAGTTTGAGGAACCGTTCCAGTTCTTCCTGATTGGAGCATACGTTCATTGCCGCGCCGCTCAGTACGTAGCTCGGACGGACGAGGACGGGGAACCCTGCCTCGCTCACAAACCGGCTTATGTCTTTCATGCTGCTCAGCTCTTTCCAGCGGGGCTGGTCTACGCTGATGCGGTCAAGCATGGCCGAGAACTTGTGCCGGTCTTCGGCATTGTCGATACTACGTGCGTTTGTGCCGAGGATGTTCACGTGCTGGGCGTCAAGGCGTAAGGCAAGGTTATTGGGTATCTGACCGCCGGTGGATACTATTACGCCATGCGGGTTTTCAAGCTCCAGGATGTCAATGACACGTTCAAAAGTCAGTTCGTCAAAGTATAGCCGGTCGCACATGTCATAGTCTGTTGATACTGTTTCGGGATTGTAGTTTATCATTACCGAACGCCAGCCTTCTTTGCGTATTGTGTTGAGCGCCTGCACCCCGCACCAGTCGAACTCTACCGAACTGCCGATGCGATAGGCCCCGGAGCCCAGTACTACGATGGAGCGTTTGTCGCCAAGGTACTTTACGTCATTTTCCACTCCGCTGTACGTGAGGTACAGGTAGTTTGTACGGGCCGGGTATTCGGCCGCCAGCGTATCTATCTGCCTCACCACGGGGCGTATGCCTTTGTTTATCCTTTCGCGGCGTACTATGAGGCCGGCTTTTTCCATATCAGGTATGCTGTCTTTGAAAACGGCCCGGGCGATCTGGAAGTCTGAAAAACCCTGCTCCTTGGCCCGCCTGAGCAAAGCTGCGGGTACGCCGGCTATTGCATCCGCTTTTTCCAGTTCTTTAGCCGTGAGGATTATATTATGCAACTTTTGCAGAAACCACTTGTCTATCTTTGTCAGGTCATGTATCTGGTCTATGGTATAACCGGCGCGGAAGGCTTTGCTGATGACGAATATACGGCGGTCTGTCGGTTCGTTCAGGGCCTTATCGGTGTCCTGAAGCACCAGTTCGTTATTCTCTACAAAGCCATGCATTCCCTGCCCTATCATGCGGAGGCCTTTCTGTATGGACTCTTCAAAGGTGCGGCCGATAGCCATTACTTCTCCCACGGACTTCATGCTTGAGCCGAGTTCGCGTGCTACGCCGTGGAATTTACCCAGGTCCCAGCGCGGTATCTTGCAGACAACATAATCAAGCGCCGGTTCAAAGAAGGCACTGGTAGTCCTGGTGACAGAATTTTTGAGGTCGAAAAGCCCGTACCCCAGTCCCAGTTTGGCAGCCACAAAAGCCAGCGGGTAACCGGTAGCCTTTGATGCCAGCGCCGACGAACGGCTCAGGCGGGCGTTAACCTCTATCACGCGGTAGTCTTCGCTTTCGGGGTCTAGTGCATACTGTACGTTACATTCGCCCACGATACCGATATGACGGATGATACGTATGGCAAGTTCGCGCAGTTTATGATACTCAGAATTGGTGAGCGTCTGCGAGGGGGCGATCACGATACTTTCGCCCGTATGGATGCCCAGCGGGTCGAAGTTTTCCATATTACAGACGGTGATGCAGTTGTCAAAACGGTCCCGCACAACCTCATACTCCACTTCTTTCCAGCCTTTGAGGCTCTTTTCAACCAATATCTGCGGCGAGAAGGAAAAGGCTTTTTCAGCCAGCAGGGTCAATTCTTCCTCATTGTCGCAGAACCCCGACCCCAGTCCGCCCAGGGCGTATGCTGCACGCAGGATGACCGGATAACCCAGTTGGGCGGCTGCCCGACGGGCATCGTTTATATTATCCGCCGCTTCGCTTTTTATTGTTTTAACGCCTATTTCATCCAGCCTGCGTACAAAGAGTTCGCGGTCTTCAGTGTCTATAATCGCCTGTACGGGGGTTCCCAGTACCCGGACATTGTACTTGTCGAGCACGCCGTCACGGTAAAGGGCCACGCCGCAGTTCAGAGCCGTTTGCCCGCCAAAGGCAAGCAGGATGCCGTCGGGGCGTTCTTTTTCTATCACTTTTTCTACAAAGAAAGGCGTAACGGGGAGGAAGTATACCGTTTCGGCTACACCGTCGGAGGTCTGCACCGTGGCGATATTGGGATTAATCAGGACCGTTTCCATGCCTTCTTCTTTTATCGCTTTCAGGGCCTGCGAGCCTGAATAATCAAACTCTCCGGCTTCTCCTATCTTCAGCGCCCCGCTACCCAGTACAAGCACTTTCTTCAGCTCCGGGCAGGCAGATGGTTCGTTACCGGCGCCGGACGCCGGGCCGCGGTCAAACGCTAAATGACCTGTCTGAAGAGCGCCGGCAAACAGGTCGAAGATAAATTCCGTATCGGTTGGGCCGCTACAGGCTTCGGGATGGAACTGGGTGGTAAAGAAAGGCTTCGTCTTGTGGCGTATCCCTTCATTGGTGCCATCGTTCATATTGACGAAGAGAGGTTCCCAATCGTCGCCCAGCGTGTCGCTGTTTACTGCGTACCCGTGGTTTTGAGATGTGATGAAGCACCTGTTGGTGCCAACCATGCGCACAGGCTGGTTGTGGCTGCGGTGTCCGTATTTAAGCTTGTAGATAGTGGCTCCGCCTGCTTTCGCCAGCAGTTGGTTCCCCATGCAGATGCCGCATATGGGTTTGTCGCCCGACAGGGCTTTGCGTATATTACGGACGGCGGCGTCGCAGGTGTCGGGATCGCCGGGGCCGTTGCTGATAAAAATACCGTCGTAGTCCATCCCGTTGAAATCATAATCCCAGGGAACACGTATGACGGTAAGGTTGCGTTTCAGCAGGCATCGGATGATATTGTGTTTCACGCCGCAGTCAACGAGTACGACTTTCTTTTTCCCTTCGCCTTCCGCCCCGTAGGTAATTACTTCTTTGGTAGAAACAATGTCTACGTAGTTGATGTCTTCATAGTTGACGGTTTCCGGTTCATCAGGGGACTGATGGGCCGCTATGGTAATCGTTCCGCGCATAACCCCGCGTTCCCTGAGCAGCTTGGTAAGGGTGCGGGTATCAATTCCGCAGATGCCGGGCACCTGTTCGCGTTTCAGCCACTCTCCGAGGCTTTCTACGGCGTTCCAGTGGCTGTATTCGCTACTGTAGTCGCTTACTATTATAGCGTCGGCATAGATGCGGTCGCTTTCCATGAAAACAGAAACGCCCCCGGCATCAAAGGTTTGAGGGGGGACGCCGTAATTGCCGATCAAAGGGTAGGTGAGCGCCATCAACTGCCCGGCATAAGAGGGGTCGGTCAGGCTCTCAGGATAGCCTGTCATGGCCGTATTAAACACTACTTCACCGGTAACCGGTTTCTCGTATCCGAAGGAGTAACCTTCAAAGATGGTTCCGTCATCCAGTGTCAATGTTGCTTTTTTGTTCATTTGCTGCTGCATAATGTGTTATTTGTCGGTTGTCATTATCAGTTGCCCGGTCTTGTTGAGGTATTCTTCTTCCATAAAGCTGATAAACGCATTATTCACCATCCTGACGCCGCCGGGCGTGGGGTAATCACCCGAAAAATACCAGTCGCCCGAATGATTGGGGCAGGCGGCGTGCAAGCCTTCCAGCGTTTGATAGACAATCCTGACCTCTGCCCTGATTGTTCCCGCCGGGGTAAGGAGCGAGACTATCTTGTCTGATATTTCATCGTCGGTGAAAGGTGCGTATATCTCTTTTACGTAGTTGTTCATGATGGCGCTGCTGCCGCCGGGTTGCGACTGTTGCTTTTTAGCCTTTTTATATGCTTTCCTGATGATTTCCGTCATCCCTCTTTCTTCCAGCAGAGCCACAGCGGCTTTAAAGGCGATGAACTCATTCATGCGCGACATGTCTATGCCGTAATAATCGGGATACCTGACCTGCGGTGATGAAGACACAATAATGATTTTCCTTGGCCCCAGGCGGTCCAGTATACTGATGATGCTTTGTTTAAGCGTTGTTCCGCGCACTATGCTGTCATCTATCACCACCAGGCTGTCTACGCCCGGCGTGATGCTTCCGTAGGTGATGTCATAAACGTGCGCCGCCAGGTCGTTACGGCTGTTTCCTTCTGCGATGAAGGTTCGCAGCTTGATGTCTTTTATGGCCACTTTTTCTGTCCGTATACGCATTGAGATGATACTTTGCAGCTCCTCTTCATCTTTCCGCGTGTCATGGTCGGCTATCCAGTCTTTCTTTTTCATGTTCAGGTAATTGTTCAACCCCTCCTGAAGTCCGAAGTAAGCCACTTCCGCCGTATTGGGAATAAATGAAAAGACGGTATGATTCAGATCGTAGTCTACCGCCCTGAGTATGGGATGAACCAGGTTTTCGCCCAGCCGTTTTCTTTCCTTGTATATATCGATATCGCTGCCCCGTGAGAAATATATGCGTTCAAAGGAGCAGGCTTTCAGCTCCCCCGGTTCTATGATCTGCGCCGTACGGCTTTGCCCGTTCTTACTCACCAGCAGGGCTTCGCCCTGCTTCAGTTCTTTCACGTGGCAGGCCATTACGTTCATGGCCGTTTGTATTACCGGTCGTTCGGAAGCCACCACTGCAACCTCGTCGTCTATGTAGTAGAAGGCCGGACGTATTCCCCAGGGGTCGCGAACGACAAAAGACTCGCCGCTTCCGGTGATGCCGCATATAACAAAGCCGCCGTCCCACGAGGGGGCGCATTTCTTCAGCACATTCGATAAGTCTACCCTGTTTTCAATCTCCTTTGTGATGTCCATTCCCTTCAATCCCTCGATCTCGCACTGCCGGTAGAGGCGTTCCACCTCCCTGTCAAGCCGGTGCCCCATCTGTTCGAGCATGATATAGGCATCGCCATACAGCCTCGGATGCTGCCCGATGGAGGTGATCTCGTCGAACACCTCGTCGACATTTGTCAGATTGAAGTTACCGCATATGGCAAGGTTCCTCGCCCGCCAGTTACTGCGCCTGAGGAACGGGTGTATAAAAGAAATACCGGATTTACCGGTAGTACTGTATCGCAAATGTCCCATATATAGTTCACCGGCGAAGGGTAGTTTTTTCTTTGCAAAAAGGGGGTTTTGTATTTGTTCCTTTGCAGCGCTTTTGTAATGGTTGTGTACGGCGGCAAATATACCCGTTATTGCGTCGGAGCCGGTGGCGCGCTCCCTGAACATATACTCTTCACCGGCGTTTGCCTCTAATTTAACGCATGCCAGACCGGCGCCCTCCTGCCCGCGGTTATGCTGTTTTTCCATCAGCAAATAGAGTTTGTTCAGCCCGTACATCCAGCTACCGTATTTTTGATGATAATACTCTAATGGTTTCAGTAACCGGATCATGGCGACTCCGCACTCATGCTTTAGCTCTTCCATCTGATGCTTAAATTTTTATCGCACAAAGATACTATTATAAACCGTCTGCGAAATAGGTTTGTAATAAAAGATTTCGCCCATCCTCATCCCTCTTAACCGTGTTAACCCGGGTTCAATGTAAGAAAGCCCGGTGTGGCCTGGCCTTCTCCACTTAAAGACACACAAAAACGAAGGAAAAGCGCTCATATTTCGCCAAAATGTGAGCACTTTTCACCAATATGTGTTCACATTTCGCTGTGATGTGGCCACATTTCATTGATATGTGTTCACATTCCGCCGTGATGTGTTCACATTTCATTGAGATGTGGTCACCTTTCGCCGTGAAATGCGCAAATACCGTGCAAAAACCGGAGTTTAAGGTGTGTTACTTCTGAGGGATACTGAAATCTTTGTCGGCGAATAATGCCGCCAGACCCGAGATCTGCTTGAAGCGGAGTAGTTCATCCTTGTCCATTCCGATATTCTTCATAATCCAGGTATCAGTCATACCCGCTTTTTTGAGGTCAGCTACAATATTGGTCATCAGTTCAAGACTGTGAGTCCCGCGGGCCCGGTTATGCCTGATTGTGGAAGCCATACGGTTCGATGAGTCTTTCTCTATTACGGTGATGGGTAGAAGACCTTTTTCCCTTTCATAAATACGTTTTGAAGATTTCATGACCAGATACCGGTGGTATCCGTCCACCAGCTCGTACTTATCTTCTTCCTGAATATAATAACATACGCACGGCATCGTATAGCCATCTTCCCATATCGATAATTCGAGAAGCTCCATTTCAGGAGGCGCTACAATGTTGGGATTATATGCATTCGCCCGTATTTTCTCTATAGCCACAGCTTTTACGGTATAAACCGGACTTATATATTTCTTATCCATGTGCTATACCTTTATAAAAGTCTATAATCGTTTTACGGGTTTCAATTTCCTTTTTAGTCGTTGTAAATCCCATGTATTTACAGAAATGGTCGTTTCGAAGAATGCAGATGCACATCCGTTTAAAAGTAGGAAGGTCTTTAAACCTGGGAACATCAATATCATCCTGATACTCCATCCGTACCGGGCGCTTATCTGTCTTATAGTTCGTATGCTCCAATACATCTATCTCTATTCCGGTGGCCTGCAGTTTCCCTATCATTTCTTCCGACAGGCAACCGCCCCGTGTGCGCCAGAAATTAATACTTACAGATAGCTTTTGCAGGTAATTCTGCCGTGTATCTTCCGGCAAAGTGGAAAGAAGGAAGTGCATGTAACTTTCCCACGTATATCCCGGAGGAAGAACAGCTTTCCCCGGCGCGATAGCGCTTGTGTGTGCATACAGAGCTGTAAAATTGACGCCATTAACACGGCATATCATTTTACCCCAGGTGTCGGGATCGATAGCCCGGTAAAGCCGCAAAGAGTCCTGGGCGGCCAAAAGAAAAGGGCTGGCGACACGCTGTCTTTCCAACGGTACGCCAGCCTGATAGTAGAGGTCGTACAACCGGTTATAGTCCCACGAAAAACGTCCGTTAGCCGTCCATATGTCCGTTGTCAGCCAGTCATGTATTATGTAGGCATTATAAATATCCCCCGCAATGTGCCTTGTCCATTTCAGGTTACGGTACATATTAAGCCTTCTTTTACTGTATATCGTTCTCCAGCGATGCGGACTTTCCTGTGTGCGTATTCCGACAAGACAGCATGTTTTTTTCGCCTTTTTCAGCAGGTGATACCATTGGGAGAAAAGAATATAAAAATCGGAATCCCATATTTCCGGGGTGTAAAACGGGAAGTCTGTTTTCCGGTAACAGACATCGGGCATATCTCTGGTCCAATACTCTTTGCAATCTTCATCCCAAGGACGCCAGTATAATTGATGCATGGATGTGCAGGTGGTTACCTTAAATGGAACGCATACGCGGTACACTTCAATAATATCGGAATTTGACTTTAGCACCCTGCTTATATAGTTAATCGTTTCGCTGTACTGTACTTCATAGTCCATATGGAAAACCCCGATCTTCCGGTTCAGGTTGTTTTCCCTGATATACTTTATGCAAAGGTTCAGCATGACACCGCTGTCCTTGCCGCCGGAGAATGAAACATAAATATTGTCAAATTCATTAAACAACAGATTTATCCGTTGCATGGCCAGCTCATAAACATTTTTTTTCATCCTTGAAAGCTCTCATTTTAACATACCTTTTCCAATAATGTGTAACAGAAAAACCGTTTTTCTCAAAATCGGGAATATGCCGCATATGTGTTACAGCTTCCAACTCATATTCGGATATAAGTGTAGTGGTTATTTCCTGCAGAAGGGCTGAAAAAACGGCGCTGTCATCATCCGCCACATAATAGTTGTTTATTTTCGCATTCCCGTATTTCAGTTTTACGGGAATAAAGCCAAGTGTATGATCCTCCTCCATGGCTACAAACCATAAATAATCGGGAGATGTTCGGTAAGGGTAGTTCAGGTTGTAGCCTAATACATCTTCGTTCATTATAAGATGCGCTACTAAATAGTAGAGTTGTTGGTCTTCTCCTCTCAGTTTAATAATATTCATTTGATGCTAAATTAAAAATGTGTAAATAATATTTTGGTGTGCAAATCTACTGAAAATCTGTGTCACGGATGGCTACCAGGCCTTTCTTTTTCGTTTTCAGGCAATTGCCCGACCCCTTATCGAAGCGATAGAACTCACATTATGAATATATTAACCGGAGTTTTTATGTTGCAGGTACTGATACTTCAGTCATGCATTTAAAAACAATCGTTCACTATTTTCTGTATTCACCGGGAGATACGCCCATGCGCCGTTTGAAGTATTTCCCGAAAAAGGACTGTGAAGGGAAATTCAGTTCGTCACTGATTTGCCGGATGGTCATGCTGGTTGACTTGACGAGGGCTTTGGCTTCCAGTATCACACGGTTGCCAATCCATTCACTCGCGAAATAACCGCTGTTATCCTTTATCACCTTCGATAAATATTTGGGCGTAAGGCATAAGCGGTCGGCGTAAAAACCAACTTCGCGCTGTTCCCTGAAATTTTCCTGCACCAGATTCAGGAACTTGTTTACAAGAACGCTTTTTTTCGATTGCTGCATATAGCTGGCAAGTATATTTGAACGGTAAGTAAGCAGGGATAAAAACGCCAACGTCAGGTGCTTGACCATTTCCTTACGTATGGAAAGGTCATCTATGTTTTTTGTTTTTTCCAGCATATTATAGTAATCCGTCACAGATTCCAGATCAGATTCGTTAAGCGGCATATATGGATTACCGGCAAAGGCAAGTTGCAGGGAGGCGCGTTTGTGCATGTTCTCCATCAGGTGATTAATAAACTGTTCGGACATAATAAGAAACATGCCCGAAAAATCTTCGCTGGTATATTCATGCTGCAAAATCTGCCCACGGTTCAACACGACAATGCATGGCGCCTGCGCCACAAATTTTTCCAGGTTGACACTGCCTTTCATATATCCTTTGCGGCAAAGGATAACAACCGATATGTTGATCTTGTAAGGATACTCAGGAGCCGAATCCAGCACGAAACTGTCGAACAGAATGAAATCATTACCGATAGAATATACTTTATTCACTGCAACGTTGTCCAGTTCGGCTTTCCAGTTAAAGGGCATTATAGTCTCTTTCATTGAGGTTTGTTTCAATCTTGTTCCCGTAGGCTGCGAAGATAGTATAAAAAAGAGAAAATCAGTCCTATAGTCCAATATCCCCTCCCTTTTGACCTTTTGGAGATGTTGCTTTCTATACACCTTTGCGGCAAAATTTCTTAATGATCTTTATAATGAAACGAGCATGTAAAAACTATTTACGCCAAAGGCGATAAATAAAACGTACTGCGAGTTCCATGCCTGCATTGAATTAAACATTTTATTCGTATGAAAAATATTGGCTTTATGACAGGTATTGCGCTGGCGATTTTTTTGACAAGCGCCTGCGCAGATAAGAAAGCGACGGAACGGGAGGAAAAGGTTATCCCGGTAAAAGTGATGAGTGTTGCACTTTCAACTATGACAGCCGAACGCAATTACGTGGGGACAATCGAGGAATCGTCCGGAGTTTCACTCAGTTTTTCAAATGCCGGTACGGTAGAGCAGGTCTTTGTATCCGAAGGACAAACGGTTACGAAAGGGCGTCTGCTCGCCTCCCTGAACCCGTCTACGGCGCAAAACTCCGTAGACGCGGCGCGCGCTTCGCTCCGCCAGGCGCAGGATGCTTATGACCGCTTGTCTAAACTGCACGACAACGGCAGTATTCCCGATATAAAGTTCGTGGAAGTAGAAACCGGCTTACAGCAATCCAGATCCATGCTTGCCGTGGCTGAGAAAAACCTCGACGATTGCCGGCTATATGCGCCCCGCAGCGGCGTGATTGCGCAGCGTTATATCGAACCCGGCGCTAACGTTATGCCCGGTGCATCGGCTTTCAAACTGGTTATGGTAGACAGGGTGACTGCAAACTTCTTTGTCCCCGAAAACGAAATCGGCTCTACGCGGATAGGGCAAAAAACACTGATTGAAGTAGCCGCCCTGGGCAACGAACAATTTGAAGGAAACGTAGAAATGAAAGGCGTTTCGGCAAATCCTCTGTCACATTCCTACGAAGTAAAAACCGGAATAGACAACCCGCAGGCAAAGCTGATGCCCGGCATGGTGTGCAAAGTGCGTATCGTGCAGGATGGTTCGGAGGCTGAAATCGTTGTACCGAACCGTAGCGTACAAATAGCGCCCGATGGCAGGACGTTTGTCTGGATTGCCGACGGCGCCGTTGCCAAACGCCGATTTGTCAGGACAGGCAACCTGGCCGACAACGGGATAGCCGTACGCGAAGGATTACAGTCGGGCGACCGCATTATTGTCGAAGGTTACCCGAAAATAAGCGAAGGAATGAAAATCTCTATCATTACTGACAAACTAAATGATGGGTCGGAACAATAAGATTATAGAATGGGCGATGACGAACCGGCAAATCGTTATGCTGCTGGTTGTGACCCTGTGCGCCGCCGGAATATATTCGCTCGTTGTGATGCCAAAGCAGGAGCAGCCCGAATTTACCATCCGTCAGGGCGTCGTAGTCGGAGTGTATCCTGGCGCTAACTCGCTCGACGTGGAGGAACAGCTCACAAAACCCCTCGAACGTTATCTTTTCACCTTTACAGAGGTGAAACGTGAAAAAACAACCTCAAAATCGGAGGATGGGATTGCCTACGTCTTCATAGAACTTGCCGACGAGGTAAAAGACAAGAACATCGTCTGGTCTAAGATCAAGCACGGGCTGAACACTTTCAAATCATCGCTCCCGTCAGGCGTGCTGGCGGTTGTAGCCAATGACAACTTCGGTGACGTTGCCGCACTGCTCGTTACACTGGAATCCGACGACAAAACCTACCGCGAAATCGACGGCTACTGCGACGGCCTCGAAGACCGCCTGCGTGCCGTCCCGACCGTCGCAAACGTGCGGCGCTACGGCTCGCAACAGGAACAGATAACCATTTACCTCGACAACGAAAAGCTCTCCGCCTACGGCATAGGTCAGAAAATGCTGATGACAACTCTGTTAGCGCAAGGGTTCACTACCGTGAGCGGATCGCTGGAAACCCCGCAGTCGATTGCTCCGATACATATAACCGAGAGTTTCCGCTCAGAACAGGAGATTGCCGACCAGATCATCTTTTCAGGCCCTGCTGGTGACGCGGTGCGCGTGAAAGACGTCGGGCGCGTAGTGCGCGAGTATCCTGATCCCGACAGCTATATCACTCATAACGGAAGGAAATGCGTACTGCTTTCCGTCGAGGTAAACCCTTCGGCAAACATCCTGAGCTTCGGGCGTGAAGTGGACGAGGTGCTGGATGGCTTCAAACGCGAGCTGCCCGAAAGCGTTAACATAAACCGCATCGTTGACCAGCCAAAGGTCGTCGGCATGTCGATAAGCCACTTCCTCACGGAGTTGCTTATTGCCATATGCGCTGTTATTCTGGTAACTATGATACTGTTGCCGTTGCGCGTGGCTGTAGTGTCGGCGCTGTCTATCCCTATTTCCATTGCCGTTTCTCTGGCGACGATGTACATGGCGGGCATCCCGCTGAACATGATTACGCTGGCGGCGCTGATTGTGGTGCTGGGTATGATTGTGGACAATTCCATAGTGGTGGTGGACAGCTATATCGACAAGCTCGATCATGGCGTCGAACGCCGGCAGGCCGCGATTAGCAGCGCACAGGAATACTTCATGTCTATTTTTTCGGCGACACTGGCTATCAGCATCACCTTTTTCCCCATCATGTTCACTGTCACGGGCACTATATACGACTTTCTGGAATATTTCCCGTGGACAGTCAGCCTGACGCTCGGCATTTCGCTTGTCGTGGCGATGCTTGTAGTCCCACCGTTGCAATATCTTCTCATCAGGAGAGGACTTCGCGCAAAGACGCCGCAACAGGAGACGGGAGGTAAAAGCATCCTTGATTATGTTCAGTCGGCTTACGAGTGGCTGCTCGGCAAAGCGTTTACTTTCCCCAGGACGACCGTTTTCATTGCCGTGGCTAGTATCGTCGCGGGAGGACTGATTTTCATAAGTATCCCGATACGCATGATGCCTATTGCCGAGCGCGACCAGTTCGCTGTCGAAATTTACCTGCCCGAAAGCAGTCCTCTGGAGAAAACCGCCGCCGTGTGCGACAGCATGGAGCACATACTCAGGCAAGACGCGCGCGTAACGTCCGTATCGGCGTTTATCGGCACCAGTTCGCCACGTTTCCACGTAGTGTACACCCCTAATATGCCTTCGAAGGCTTACGGCCAGTTCATAGTAAACACTGTTTCCATCGGAGCTACCGAGGAGATGCTTAACGAGTACGCCGACCGCTACGCCTTCTATTTCCCCGAAGCTTACGTCAGGTTCAAACAACTCGATTTTCAGGCTGTAGAAGCGCCGATTGAAGTCCGCTTTATCGGCGACGATATCGGGTCGCTGAAAACAGAAGCCGGCAGGCTGACTGATTTCCTGCAAACGCTTGACGAATGCACTTGGGTGCGAACCAGTTTCGGCCAACCCGTGCAGAGTGTGGGCGTTACGCTCGAACCCTTGGAGTCAGGCCGGCTGGGGATAAACAAGGCTCTGACTTCCATCGGCATCGCTTCGGGCACGACGGGCGCTAAAATCACAGACTTGTGGGAAGGAAACTATGCCGTGCCTGTCTTCATTAAGCCCGAAGACGGCCCGAAGACGGTCTCCTCGCTTGCCGACGTGCAGGTTTCCGGCCTGCTTGGCGTGTCTGTCCCGTTGAGGCAGATTGCCGATGTCGGGCCGGAGTGGAACGAAGCCGTCATAACGCACCGCAACGGGGTGAGATCTGTCAGCGTGCTTGCCGACATCCGGCGGAACGAATATGCCAACCGTGTTTTTGCCAAAGTGAGCCGCTTCGTAGAGTCCGAAACATTGCCCGGCCTGCCCGGAGATGTACGCCTTGAGTACGGCGGTCTTGAAGAATTTGAAGACGAAACGATGTCGCCCATGTATCTGGCAATGGTATTTTCGTTCGTCATCGTTTTCCTGATACTGATATTCCACTTCCGCAAGATCAGTATGGCCACAATAGTACTGTTGTCGGCGTCGCTCAGCATTTTCGGCGCGGCGCTGGGCTTCCAGGTGCTGGGCGTAGATTTCAGCGCCTTCGCCATCTTGGGAATAATAGGACTGGTAGGCATCATCGTCCGCAACGGTATAATCATGTACGACTACATAGAATATCTGCGCCGGGTTAAACACCTGACCGTGCGGCAAGCCGCCATAGATGCCGGACGTCGCCGTATGCGCCCGATATTCCTCACCTCAGCCGCCGCCTCGATGGGCGTCCTGCCGATGATTATCAGCAACAGCCCGATGTGGTCGGGTATGGCTACGACTATATTTTTCGGCACACTCGTTGCCATGATACTGGTTGTAACCGTCCTGCCGGTTATTTACTGGCTGGTTTACAGAGAATCCGACGAACAACAAACCGCTTAATTCTTTCTATAGAGATGAGTTCAATTATCCAGAATAGTATAGGAACCACAAGGGTCAAAAGGGTCTTAAAAGCCCTAAAAGTTTTAAAAGTCTTAGAAGTCCGGGGAATTCCGGGAGCCCGGAAAGTATCAGACAAAAAAAGTGCCTGCGCTTTCGTATTGCTGGCCTGCCTCTTTTTCCCGGCAGTCACTAAGTTATCCGCCCAGGAAGTACTTTCGCTGGAAAAATGCCGCGAACTTGCCTTGCAGAATAACACCGAACTGCAAAACGCCGGCTTATCGGTAGAGATTGCCATGCAGACCCAAAAAGAAGCATTCACCAGATACTTCCCATCGGTTAGCGCCACAGGATTTGGTATAATGAACAGCGAGGCGCTGATGACGCAGACGGTCGCAACAGGCTATCCGCCACCAAACGACATGGTAGCGGTGGAGATGTTCAAAAAAGGAATTATAGGAGCCGTGGCAGCAACGCAACCGCTATTTGCCGGCGGCCGGATCGTTAACGGCAACCGCCTCGCCCGTGAAGGAGTGGAGGTAAGCAAACTGCAGAAACAAATGACCGGCAGCGAGGTGCTGTTTGAAACTGAACGCTACTTCTGGCAACTCGTTTCCATGAAGGAGAAAATGAATACCCTCTCTGATGCCGAGGTAATGCTCAACCGTATCCACAGCGACGTAGGCATATCCGTCGAAGCAGGTGTCACCACCGGGAACGACCTTCTGCGTGTGGAGCTGGAGCAAAACCGCCTTGCTTCCAACCGCCTTAAACTTGAGAACGGAATACGGATACTGAAGATGGCCTTTGCACGCCACATCGGTATCGAACCTGACGGCTTTGATATTGAAGCGCCTGCTTTTGAAGATATTGCAGCACCCTTCACTGAGACTCAGCATTTTGAAACCTTCCTCCTGCAACGCCCCGAATACCGGCTACTTGAAAAGGGTGTCGATGTGGCGGCATTACAGATGAAAATGGAAGTTGGTAAAAACCTTCCGACAGTCGCCATCGGCGCTGCATATAATTACACTCGTTTCGACAAAGGCAGTCCTGCCGAGATGAAAAAAGATTTTGCAATGGCATTCGTCACCGTCACCGTCCCGATATCCGACTGGTGGGGCGCTTCGCACGCCGTCAAAAAACGCAGGTTGGAACTCCGCACCGCCGAGAATACCCGTGAAGAAAAGGCCAGCCTGTTGCTCCTCCAGATGCAACGCGTACATGACGAGATGAACGAAGCATATCAGCACGTACTACTCACCCGCAGATCAATCGCCGTAGCACGAGAAAACTTCCGCATGAGCGAAGATCATTATAAAGCAGGTATATCTATACTCTCAGACCTGCTCGACGCCCAGAATCTGTTGCAACAGAGCCGCGACCAATACACCGAAGCAGCAACGGAATATTACGCCAGACAGGCCGAATACATTAAAGTGACGGGGAAATAACGCCATTACCGCCGGAAAGAGAACTCTTTTTGCTAAAAACCTTTATAAAAGACTACTCCGCCGGCACCGGACCGCGACTTTGTTAACACTTCCCGCTTCACCAACTACGACGGCGAGAACAACTACAACAACAGCGCCGGCAAAGCAAGGTTGACGGCCCTATCCAAAGTCAACCAGCCCTCCGCGCCGCTAACTCCGCCATTCCCCCGGCAATATGATAAACATCCGGATCAAATAGACCCGCGCCCTGGCGTCACACCAGCAAGAGCGGCTTTTTCAGTCGGAGATACCTTCGTATTTGCTTACGAACCTGAGTTTCTATGTAAGAAAAGCAAACGCTCCCCCCTCGTCGTCAGCAGTGACAGCGAGGGGGAGAGATCAGATAAGATATTTCACTAATACTTAGGAAGATACTTCACCAGCACTTAAGAAGGCGCTATGTCAACATTTTTGAAGCACCTTCATAAGGGTTATGAAGCATCTTCATAAAGGCTTATGAAGAACCTTCAAAAAACGCCGGGTAAAAACCGGAGTCCGGGATAAGGGATTATAGCATTGGACGCTTGGTTAACACCGTGCTAATGCGGTAAGGCGATCGTCATGCAAAATAATTTGAATGCGGTGAATATCTCTGTAAGGGAAATAACATAACTTCGTGGCAATTTTAATAAATACTATTATGAAAATCGCTTCAATAATAAGCAGGTATAACAGAACACGAAAGTATGATCGTTTTCTTCAGGAGTTTAATCTCGCGACTGATACTACGATATTGGACGTTGGTTTTACCAACACCGAATACCAGGATGCAGATAATTTTTTAGAAAAGAATTACCCGCATTTATCCAATATAACGGCTTTGGGAATAGAAATTCATGGCTCCGACTCCTTCAGGCGCCGTTATCCCGATGTAGAAGTTGTACTTTACGAAGGCAGCGTGTTTCCTTTTGACGACAACCGGTTTGATGTCGGGTGGTCAAATGCCGTAATAGAGCACGTTGGCAGCGAGGAGCATCAGATAACATTTTTAAAGGAATTAAGACGAACCTGCAGGACAATATACTTTACTACACCAAACCGCTATTTCCCGTTTGAAATCCACACCCGGCTACCATTACTTCATTACCTGCCAAAAAGAATATTTGATAAGATAATAGACCACACCTCAAAAAAATGGGCAAGCGGCGATTACATGCACCTGCTGTCGCACCGTAAGCTGAAATCACTTTTAAGCAAAGCAGGTATTACTCAATACAAAATCGTAAGAAACCGTCTGTTTGGATTTACAATGGACTTTAGCATTATCATTAAATAACTACATTTTATGCGTTTAAGAGAAGAGGATATTATTATGCAAAACATGCGCTGCCGGGAGTCGGCCGATTATCTTGCAGGCATTATCAAGGGAAGTCCCCGTACGGCTGTTATATTGGGAAGTGGACTGGGCGTACTGGCCGACAGGATAGAAGACCCGGTGGTGATACCGTATCAGGAGATACCACATTTTGCACGTTCCACGGCTACCGGTCACAAAGGTAACCTGATATGCGGCAGGCTGGGGGGGAAACAGATACTGGCCATGCAGGGACGCTTTCATTACTACGAGGGGTATAACATGCGGGAGGTAACCTTCCCGGTTCGTGTGATGAAACGCTTAGGGATAGAAAACCTCCTGGTCTCCAACGCCGCCGGGGGCATCAACAATACGTTCAGGATAGGCGACCTGATGATTATATGCGATCATATCAACATGATGCCCAATCCTTTGATCGGACGAAACAATGATGCCTTTGGTACCCGCTTCCCCGATATGACGCGCGCTTATGACCGCGGGTTTATCGGCATGATGGAAGAGATCGCCCTGAAGCAGGACATAGAGTTACGTAAAGGTGTATACGTTGGCCTTACCGGCCCTTCGTATGAAACGCCCGCCGAGTATGCTTTTTACGGCCGGGTAGGCGGCGATGCCATCGGGATGAGCACTGTCCCTGAGGTTATCGTGGCCCGTCATGCCGGATTGCGTGTTTTCGGGATGTCGGTCATCACCAATGAAGGTTATCATTTTGATGAGGATTTTGTGAACGATGCCGACGACGTGATCCGCGCCGCCAATGAGGCTGCCGGTAAAATGACGGCCTTGTTCGGCGAATTGATCAGGCGGATTGGATGAAGTTTCTTTTCCTCACGCCAGGCGGTGTTACCTTGTGCAATTCCCGCAATGTCCCTTCAGTACGAAGTTTACGCTTTCGAGCAGAAAGCCCTCAGGTAGTTGCACTTTTGGAATGGACAGGTTTTCAAGGCAGAATGTTTTCCGGCACTTTGAGCAGTAGAAGTGCACATGCAGATCGTCCAGCGAACAGGTGCAGTCGTTATTGCATACGGAGTATTTAACAGATCCCGATCCATCGTCTATGCTATGGATCAACAGCTTCTTGTGAAAGAGGGATATGGTTCGCGAAAGAGTCGATTTGTCTACCGTGTCCAGTTTGCTTTCCATGTCAGACAGACTGAAAGCCTGAGGGTGTTCAGTCATGGCCTTGAAGACCAGCAACCGGATAGGCGTCGGTTTTATTCCGCGGGCTTCCAGACTTTTTACATAATCATCCATATAGATGTGTTTCAGAGATGAAGCGTAAAGATACAGATAATCCGGCTCATAACCGTCCGGCCATTCCGACGGCCTGTTACGTTAATTTGGTTACTTTTGCTTTCGTGATCAGAACCACAGGCTTATATGCAACGTTCTGGAACAGTTTATTCGGTCTTTTTTAATAATTCGAAGTGTATTATGAATTTATATCGTTTCCTGTTGCTCTTTTCCCCTTTGATATGCTCATCTCTTTGCGCCCAGGATATTGTGTGGAAAGCGGGCGTTCATTCTTTTTTTGATAACACTGAGTTTGGCGGCTCATCGGTTCAAATCCCACAAACGATGGCCGGTGTACATTTTGCTCCGGAAATAGGGCTTAGCATGAATGATAAATACCTAATTTTTGCAGGTGCAGACCTGTTGCACGAATATGGAAGTCACGAAGCCATAGATATTTATACACCGGTTATTTATTTCGAATACGCTGGTGATCCCTTTCGCTTTTATGCCGGAGCCATTCCGCGCAGCCTTGTGTTGGACAGATATCCAAGGATGTTTTTTCAGGATTCGATATCTAATTACCGGCCCACCATTAACGGCATATTCTGGGAGTACGGCGCGGGAAAGAGGTATGCAAACGTATGGCTTGACTGGACAGGGCGTCAGGGGCAAACACAGAGGGAGGCTTTTTTTATCGGCTGGTCGGGGAGGTACAATTACAGATGGTTATACGCACAGCATTTCGGTTATATGTTTCATTATGCCAAAACAAAGAACCCGGCAGAGGATGAGTTTATCCACGACAACGGATTGATACTTACATCTCTTGGTGTTGATCTGGCGCAGAAGGCTGGTTTCAGAAAGCTTGAAATAAACCTCGGATGGTCTGTCGGATTAGACCGCAACAGAGGCATTGGCGTATGGCATAGTCCGCAGGGCATATTATCCGAAATAAAGGCGGAGTATCGGGGCGTGGGATTGTTTAATACCTATTACAGAGGCGACCGGCAGCAGATATACTACGCCGGGCACGGTAACGGACTGTACTGGGGCGACCCCTTCTACCGCTCAAAAGAGTATGACAGGATCGACCTGTATATTAACTTTATACATACATCCAGGGTGAAACTAAGGTTTGTTTACTCTATCCACATGACTGAAAAACAAATGTATCACGAGCAGGCTTTTTATGCCACCTTCGACCTTGATAACCTGAGGAACAAAAAGCCCGAAAGAAAATATCAATCCCTTTGGGATAATTGGTTTTGATCTGAAGGGTAAGAGGAAAGTGCGCATGAAAAAGGTAAATGAATAAAAAAACAGTCATTTAGTTTGGATTATGAAGAAAAACGTTACATTTGCCGCCGGGAAATAAGTTAAAATGAATCAGTACAGCTTTACATACTACTTTTATTACTTTTACTTTAGCAGAGTAAGGGCAGGAGTTTTTATGTAAACGTGAGTAAGTGAATAACAAATCATAAAATCATATAAAGTCCTGCCGAAAACGGTAGGACTTTTTTGTTTGTAAATAACTTAATAAAATGATGAAAAAGAAAGTAGCAATCCAGGGTATAGCCGGCTCCTATCATGCGATAGCAGCTCTAAATTACTTTGAAAAAGAAGAGATTGACATTATCGGATGCGACACATTCAAGGATGTGATAGGCGTTGTCAGGAAAGATCCTTCGGCGATCGGCTTGATGGCGATAGAGAATACCATTGCCGGCAGCCTCCTGCAGAATCACGAGTTAATTCGCCAGAGCGGATTCAGGATCATTGGCGAATATAAATTACGCATCTCTCATTCGCTGGCAGCCTTGCCCGGTTCGTCCGTGAACGAGATAACTGAAGTAGATTCTCATCCTATCGCCCTGATGCAGTGTGCAGATTTTCTCGACACCATGCCTCGCGTGAAGATTGTCGAAAAGGAGGATACGGCGATGAGCGCCCAGTGGATAGCCCTGAACCAAATGAAGGGTCACGCGGCAATATGCAGCAGGCAGGCGGCGGAGATATTCGGTTTAGAAGTTCTGGCCGAAGGTATAGAGACCAATAAACGTAATTTTACACGCTTTCTGGTGATTGCGGACTCATGGACGGCTGACGAAATCCTCCGTGGAACGGTTAAAAACAAGGCTTCGCTTGTCTTTGCCTTACCTCACACGGTCGGAAGCCTGTCTCAAATACTCTCGGTTCTTTCCTTTTACGACATGAACCTGACGAAGATACAATCCCTTCCCATCATAGGGCGCGAATGGCAGTACCTGTTTTATATCAATCTCACCTTCAGCGATTATATGCGTTACAAACAGGCTTTAGACGCCGTTATTCCACTGACAAAAGATTTCAAAATACTGGGCGAATATGCAGAAGGAAAGCAAAGCGTATAACAGCATCGTACCTGCAAGACGCCTGGATAGCGTGAGCGAATACTACTTTTCCCGCAAATTGAAGGAAATAGCTGCCATGAATAAAGCAGGAAAGCAGGTCATAAACCTTGGCATAGGCAGCCCTGACCTTCCCCCGTCGGCGCAAACTGTCGAAACACTTCGCGAACATGCTTTGCAGGCTGATGAGCATGGCTATCAGCCTTACGTTGGTATTCCTGAACTTCGCCAGGCGTTCTCAACCTGGTATAAAACATGGTACAATGTTGAGACTGACCCAGACACTGAGATACAACCACTGATAGGGTCAAAAGAAGGTATTTTACACATATCTATGGCTTTTCTGAACCCTGGCGACAGCGTTTTAGTGCCTGATCCAGGATATCCTACATACAGCTCTGTAAGTTATTTACTTGATGCCAGGCTTATTACGTATGACCTGAAGGAAGAATCAGGATGGTACCCGGATTTCGAAACCTTGGAACAGACTGATCTCTCCGACGTAAAACTTATGTGGGTCAACTATCCTCATATGCCGACAGGAGCCAGAGCTGACATGCAGGTCTTTGAACGGCTGGTTGATTTTGGACGCAGGCACAGCATTGTTATTGTGAACGACAACCCATATAGCTTTATATTGAATGATAAACCGCTGAGTATATTAAACGTCCCTGGAGCCAAGGATATATGCATCGAAATGAATTCCCTGAGCAAATCGCACAACATGCCCGGATGGCGTATGGCCATGCTGGCGTCAAATGCTCAATTTGTTCAATGGATATTGAAAGTAAAGAGTAATATTGACTCAGGGCAATTCAAGCCGATGCAATATGCTGCCGCTACTGCTCTGAATGCCCCAAAAGAGTGGTACGAGGAGATGAACAATGTTTATCGCAGTCGGCGCGGTTTGGCTGAAGCGATCATGCAAACCCTGCATTGCCATTATGACGAAAACCAGTCCGGGATGTTCCTTTGGGGTAAGATCCCGTCTGATACAGAGAGTTCAGAAGCTCTGTCCGACAGATTATTATATGAGGCTGACGTCTTTATTACTCCCGGATTTATCTTTGGCCGCAATGGAGACCGGTATGTGCGCATCTCATTATGCTGCCGCAACGAAATCCTGGAAGAAGCGCTAAACAGAATACAAAAACTCAATCGTAAATAATTACTAATATATTAATGTATATGGAAATGGAAATAAAACCCATCGGTTTGCCTGGCGTTGACCCGCAAAGGCCTGTAATTATAACAGGCCCATGCAGCGCTGAATCGGAAGATCAGATAATGAAAACGGCTTGCAGCATAGCCAATAAAGGAATAAAGATATTCCGTGCCGGGATATGGAAGCCACGCACTAAACCTGGAGGTTTCGAAGGGGTAGGGGAGGTAGGCCTCCAATGGCTGAAGCGTGTGAAAAAAGAAACCGACATGTATGTAGCTACCGAAGTTGCTACTCGCGACCATGTTTTTGAAGCCATGAAAGCCGGTATAGACCTGCTTTGGATAGGCGCCCGTACAACCGTAAACCCTTTTGCCGTACAGGAAATAGCCGATGCGTTGAAAGGTATTGATATTCCGGTACTGATAAAGAATCCGGTTAATCCGGATTTGGAGCTTTGGATTGGAGCTATTCAGCGTATCTATGGTGCAGGCATCCGGCGGATAGGAGTAATTCATCGGGGATTCAGTTCATACGACAAGAAGATATACCGCAATCTTCCGTTATGGCATATCCCAATTGAACTGCGCCGCAGGATTCCAGAGCTTCCTATTTTCTGCGATCCCAGCCATATCGGCGGAAAGCGTGAATTAATAGCCCCGCTTTCACAACAGGCGATGGATTTAAGTTTCGATGGACTTATCATAGAATCGCACTGTAACCCCGACGCAGCCTGGAGCGATAAGGAACAGCAAATTACGCCGGACGTGCTTGATTATGTGCTTAACCTCCTAGTCATCCGTGAAGAAATACAGACAACAGAAAATTTATCCGAATTGCGCCGGCAAATTGACCAGATAGACGAACAACTGCTGGAACTACTTGCAAAGCGTATGCGCATATCTCGCGAGATAGGTGTTTATAAAAAAGAACACAACATGCCGGTACTTCAGTCTCCACGTTACAGCGAGATATTGGAAAAACGTTCGAGTATGGGAGAAGCGATGGAGCTAAACTCTGACTTCACAAGAGAAATATTGAAAAAGATACATGAGGAATCTGTTCGTCAACAGATGATTATAATGGGAGACGAAAAATGAAGATACTGATATTAGGCGCCGGAAAGATGGGATCATTCTTTACCGATCTGTTGAGCTTCGAACATGAAGTGGCCGTACTGGAAAGTAACCTACAGCGTATGCGCTTCATTTATAATGCTCTCCGGCTGCAAAAGCCATGTGAAATTGCAAAGTTTTCTCCCGATATGGTAATAAACTGCGTCACATTGAATCAAACAATTGAAGCTTTTTCTTTGGTTATACCCTATTTGCCTCCTAAATGCATAATTTCCGATATAGCTTCAGTAAAGACTAATCTGCAGGAGTTTTACAGCTCCTGCGGATTCCCTTATGTGTCTACCCACCCTATGTTTGGGCCTACGTTTGCCAATCTGGGTAGTCTGGAAAAGGAAAATACAATCATCATTGCCGAATCAGACCATTTGGGAAAAGTGTTTTTCAAAGATTTGTATTCCGGATTGAAACTAAACATTTTCGAATATTCTTTTGAAGAACACGATCGGGTGGTTGCCTATTCACTAGGAATCCCTTTTGCATCTACTCTGGTTTTCGCAGCGACTATGGAACATCAGGACGCTCCGGGCACAACATTCAAGCGGCATATGAAGATAGCACGCGGACTACTGTCTGAAGATGATTACCTGTTGACCGAAATTCTTTTCAACCCTCGTACACCTAAACAGATAGAGCGCATCCAGGAGGAACTTTTGAAGTTGCAGGAAATCATTGAAAGGAAAGATTCTCAGTCGATGAAGACATATCTTTTCCATGTGCGGAAAAATATAGAATAAAAAAAACAGATTAATAACATATGTTACCATAGGAGTAGCGTATGTTATTAAAAATGATAAGCTACATCGACAGAGCTTTATATGAACTTTGATTATTTAATTATGTGCCCGCAGGCCAAATTACAAGTATTTATCCTTACAGTCACAGACTGTTTATTTCCACAAAAAAATAACTATATTAAATTCTTTGTAAGAAGAAAATAATATAGTTATTGGTCTTATATAATCGGCGTTTGAAACAAATTATTTACAATACAATAAACCTATACAAACTCTAAATCCTAAAAAACTAAAAACCTATCAAAACCTATAATATTTAAAAGAATACAAACAAGATAAATGCATTTTCAGATAACATCCTCGATTCTGCTTTCATTCGAAATTCAAACCTCTCATATCATCTTTCGCAAAAGTATATTCTTTATTTCGAATAAATCGTGCATCATCAGTTTTTTTTCAGGCAAAATGCGATTTTAACGTACTATTTCAATATTTTTAACTCTTTGGTTGCTTTTTTTGTCATTTTGCATAGCATAATGATGCAGCTGTACATGAAAAAGCACAAAAATAACCCGGTAGCTTCGAATTTACTCTGTTTTGCATATCAGATGAAATCAGTAGATATATAAAACCTATATTACACTATAGAATTTCATGACCCCGCCCCCGCCTCTTACGGCTGAGGTGATAGTTGTATTATTTTACGTACATTTGTGAATTGATTCACAGATAAAAGAATAATACATTAATATTTTATGTTTGAAAATTTAAGCGAAAGGTTAGACAAATCATTCAAATTATTGAAAGGGGAAGGTCGGATTACAGAAATAAATGTAGCGGAAACCCTGAAGGATGTACGGAAAGCATTATTGGACGCTGACGTTAATTATAAAGTAGCTAAGCAGTTTACCGATACAGTAAAGGAAAAAGCGCTGGGCCAGAATGTACTTAAAGCCGTCAAACCAGGACAGTTAATGGTGAAGATCGTGCACGATGAATTGGCGCAATTGATGGGCGGAGCGGCTGCGGACATTAATCTGAAAGCTTCGCCTGCTATTATCCTGATGTCAGGTTTGCAAGGCTCTGGGAAAACCACATTTTCCGGGAAATTAGCTCATTTGTTGAAGACAAAAAAAGGAAAAAACCCTCTTTTAGTTGCTTGCGACGTTTATCGTCCGGCAGCTATAGAACAATTGCACGTGTTGGGTGGGCAGGTAGGTGTTCCGATATACTCCGAACCTGAGAACAGTAACCCGGTACTTATTGCGCAAAACGCAGTGAAAGAAGCACGTCAAAAAGGTTATGACCTTGTAATTGTGGATACAGCAGGCCGGCTGGCTATTGACGAACAGATGATGCAGGAAATAACTGCTATCAAAACAGCAATACAACCCGGCGAAATACTCTTTGTCGTAGATGCTATGACAGGGCAGGATGCCGTTAATACTGCCAAGGAATTTAACGAACGCTTGAATTTCGACGGGGTAGTACTTACTAAACTTGATGGCGATACCCGCGGAGGAGCAGCCCTTTCCATACGTACAGTGGTAGACAAGCCGATTAAGTTTGTAGGAACAGGCGAAAAAATGGATGCTCTGGATGTCTTTCATCCTGAACGCATGGCCGACCGCATACTGGGAATGGGAGATATTGTCTCGTTGGTTGAACGCGCACAGGAACAATACAACGAGGAAGAAGCCAAACGTTTACAAAAGAAAATAGCGAAGAATCAATTTGATTTCAACGATTTCATCGCCCAGGTACATCAAATAAAGAAGATGGGTAATCTGAAAGAACTTGCATCAATGATACCAGGTGTAGGTAAGATGATGAAGAACATTGATGTCGATGAAAACGCCTTTAAGAACATTGAAGCGATAATTTACTCCATGACTCCGGGAGAGCGTAGCAATCCGGCTATTTTGAATGGCTCGCGCCGTCAGCGTATAGCTGTGGGTAGCGGGACAAACATTCAGGAGGTGAATAAGCTTATCAAACAATTTGACGAAACCCGCAAAATGATGCATATGCTCACAACGTCAAAGCACGGAAAAATAAAATCACCTTCACTTAAAAGGAGATAATCATTATGCAATTAATAGACGGAAGAGCTGTTGCGGCTCAGATGAAGAAAGAGATAACAGAAGAAGTATTAAAAATAAGAGAGGCCGGAAGGAAAATACCTCATCTGGCAGCAGTATTGGTCGGCCACGACGGAGGAAGCGAGACTTATGTTGCAAGTAAAGTACGCACCTGTGAGGAGGTAGGGTTTATATCTTCGCTCATACGCTATGAAGAAGATGTGACGGAAGAAGAACTGCTGACCTGCATATATCGCCTTAATAAGGATGCAGATATTGACGGTTTCATCGTACAGCTTCCACTCCCGCGTCATATTTCAGAGCAAAAAGTTATTGAGGCTATAGATTACCGTAAGGATGTGGATGGCTTTCACCCAATCAATGTAGGACGTATGTCTGTTGGCCTGCCCTGTTTTGTCTCAGCCACCCCGGCCGGCATCCTTGAATTGCTGAGACGATATGAAATAGAGACAAAAGGAAAACATTGCGTCGTTCTGGGACGTAGTAATATAGTAGGAAAACCAATGGCTATCCTGATGATGCAAAAAGCGTATCCGGGAGATTGCACGGTGACAGTATGCCACAGCCGTTCTGAAAACCTGAAGGAGATGTGTCTCAGCGCAGATATTATTATCGTGGCGCTTGGTGTTCCTGAATTTCTTAAGTCGGATATGGTTAAAGAAGGCGCAGTAGTTATTGATGTAGGTACTACACGAATGCCAAGCAGCACCACCAGGAGCGGTTACAAACTAACGGGTGACGTGAAATTTGACGAGGTATCCCCTAAATGTTCCTACATCACCCCTGTTCCTTTCGGAGTAGGGCCAATGACTATCCTTTCCCTGATGCGCAATACCCTGCTTGCCGGCGAGAAAAGCATTTATAAGTGAAACAACCGGATTTTTTGCAGGCACAGGTTTGGAAAATAGGAGGGAATATGTATCTTTGTACTGCTTTTTTCAAAGTGTTTTCGTCGCGAGGTCTTATACGGTGATTGTAGCTCAGTTGGTTAGAGCATTGGATTGTGGTTCCAAGGGTCGTGGGTTCGAACCCCATCTTTCACCCGGAAAATAGAAATAGAAAATAATATTAAACTAAAAAAAGAGAGCGCTTGCGAAAGTGCTCTCTTTTTAGTTTCCAAGTGTCATATTGATGTTCCCTTTATATATTTATTCAAACAGAGCCGGCTCCGGGGTAAAGAGGCTGTCCGGTAAAAATATGTACTTTTCTCATGTGATACTTTTGTTGTTTGCAGGTACAAAATTATCGCTAAAAGGGCTGATATTCCGTAATGGATTATCAGCCCTTAATCTATGAGGGCGATTATGTTTTTAACAGACAATAATGATTCTGCCGGTATGATTTATCTCTCGCGGACTGATGTTTACGGGTTTATCGGATTATGGGTTAAAAGACTGGTCAACAGCAGCCAGTGAGCGTCGCCGGCGATGGCGGAAATATGCGTGGGCTGGTATGGTGAATGTTTGTACCTGCCTGAGGCCGGAAATGGTGAACTATTGGGGCGGGAAGAGCACGGCGGAGGTGAACTTCAGGGATGGTTTTGATGAGGGTATTAGGTTGATATACAGTAGCTTTGTCACGTAATTTAAAATTATTCAATATGAAACATCTTGGTTTTTTTCTCGTGGCGAT
>JAISBL010000009.1 GCA_031266215.1 Tannerellaceae bacterium
AATGCCGAGGAGATCATTATCGGCGCCGTTTTCGGCGCCTTCGCCGGCGGCATAGGTAACTGCCCTCCCGGCATCGGGAAGGATGAAGGCGAGCCGTCCCTTTTCGATAGTTACGCCTCCTTCTTCAGGATCGCCTGCTTTGCTGCAGGCGGAGGTGGCGATGATAGTCGCCACGAGAAAAAAACCAAGATGTTTCATAATGAATAATTTTAAATTACGTGACAAAGCTACTGTATATCAACCGAATACCCTCATCAAAACCATCCCGGAAGTTCACCTTCACCATGCTATCCCCGCCCCAATAGTTCACCATTCCCGGCCTCAGACAGGTACAAATATTCATCATATCAACCCATGCATATTTCCGCGATCGCCACAGACGCTCACTGCCTGTTGTTGACCAGTCTTTTAACCCATAATCCGATAAACCCGTAAACAGCAGTCTGCGATGGGATAAATTACCCCGGCAGGAAGCCAAAAACAGAGAAGAATAAGACATCTCATGCACTATTCCGGAGTCCATGTATGCGGTCACAAGGGCAACGTATTTTCTTACGTCAGATTCAGGCTATAATATTGATATCTTTCAGAGGCACGTAAGGGTATTTTATATACATTTGTGCACTTAATTAAACTATTATTAAAGCATGGAAAACTCTCGTCGCTCTTTTATCAGAAAAATGACTGCTGCCGGTATTGGAACCGCCGGCATTGCACTGGGCAACAACGTTGCTGCAACCGAAGTAGTAAACGCCTCCGAACCGCAAAAGAAAAAACCGGCCGGCAAAGATGACGGTAAACTGAGGTTTGGATTCATCGGAACAGGTTCAAGATGCCAGGAGCATATAAACAATGTACTGGCCATACCGGACAATAAGATCGTTGCCGTTTGCGATATTCAGCAGGGGCCGCTGGAAAGAACTCTCAAACACATCGCCAGGTTCAATGTGCCCGAACCTAAAGTGTACACCGGAAGCGAACGGGCTTTTGAGCAAATGCTCAACAATGAAGAATTTGACTGCGTCATCATTGCAAGCCCCTGGGAATGGCACGTGCCGATGTCGGTAGCTTCCATGAAAGCCGGCGTACCATATGTGGGCGTGGAAGTATCCGCCGCCAATACGGTAGAAGAATGCTGGGATCTGGTAAACGTCTCCGAGACAACCGGCAGCCGGCTTAACATTATGGAAAACGTCTGCTACCGCCGCGATTGTATGGCGGCGCTGAACATGGTGCGTCAGGGGCTCTTCGGCGAACTGCTGCACGGCGGATGTGGCTACCAGCACGACCTGAGGGATGTCAAATTTAACGACGGCGCCAGCTATAGCTACAAGAAAGGCGGCGAATTGCGTATGGGACCGACTGCCTATTCCGAGGCTCAGTGGCGGACGCAACACTCGGTCATGCGAAACGGCGACATATACCCGACGCACGGCATCGGGCCGGTAGCCAACTGCATGGACATCAACCACGGTAACCGCTTCCTGTCCCTGTCGGCAATGGCCACCCAGACGCGCGGACTGCATAAGTTCATCGTAGACAACGGAGGCGAAAACCATCCGCTGGCCAAAGTACGCTTCAACCTTGGAGACATCGTAACGTCAATGATCAAATGCGCCAACGGGCAGACTATCATCGTAACGCACGACACCAACTCGCCGCGCCCCTATTCGCTCGCCTTCCGGGTGCAGGGAACAGAGGGATTGTGGATGAACGACGGCAATCACGTATACGTGGAAGGACAGTCTAAACCGCACCGCTGGGATGAATCGGACGAGTGGTTCAAGAAGTACGACCATAAACTCTGGAGCACGCTCGACGCCAACGCCCGTGAAGCCGGACACGGAGGAATGGATTACATCATGATGTACGACCTCATAGACGCAATACGTAACAAGAAGCCTACGCCGATGGATTGCTATGACGCTGCGGCCTGGAGCGCTATATCGGGACTGTCTGAAATGTCGATAGCCCGTGGAGGCGCCCTCGTAGACTTCCCCGATTTCACCCGCGGACAGTGGATTCACCGCAAACCGACGTTCGCCATCTGATTATCCCTCCCTTAAATAAAAAAGCCTCCCCCGGATGTCTGCCGTAAAGGCCATCCGGGGGTCTTTTTAAACACTGGAACCATGAATATAGGATTCGATGCCAAAAGGGCTATCCAGAATAATACCGGCCTGGGAAACTACAGCCGCTACCTCGCAGGAATACTTTCAAAACATTACCCCGAAAACCACTACACCCTCTTCGCTCCGCGGAGAAAGCATAACGCCGGTCTGGACGCCGTCATCGACAGGGCAAACACCACACTGATCTTCCCCCGCGGCCTCTGCTCCATCTTCGCCCCGCTCTGGCGGATGATTGGCGTAAAAAAGGATATACGCGAAAACAATATCGACCTCTATCACGGACTGAGCAACGAACTACCCTGGGGCATGGGCAGGTCGGGAACGAAAACGGTAGTCACCATCCACGACCTCATCTTCATGCGCTACCCCGGATACTACAAAGCGGCGGACCGCTGCATATACTGCCTCAAGGCAGGGTACGCCTGCCGTACGGCCGACAGGATCGTGGCGGTGAGCGAATGTACAAAACGCGACATAATGTCCTTCTTCCACGTCCCGGAGCAGCGGATAGTCGTCATCTACCAGGGTTGCCGCAGTTCGTTTGCCCAAAGCGCCGGCGAGGATAAAAAAAAAGACGTTGCCGCGAGATACAGCCTGCCCCGGCGCTTCCTTCTGAGCGTTGGCACTATAGAAGAGCGCAAGAATCTTATGTTGACGGTAAGGGCTCTGGAACGCCTCCCCGGCGACATCCACCTGGTAGCCGTCGGAAGGTCAACCCGCTATCAGGAGGAAGTCGAACGATACGCCGCCGGGCACGCACTTACCTCCCGCCTGCACATACTTAACAGGGTAGCGGCTGACGATCTGCCGGCCATTTATCAGTTGGCCGACCTCTTCATCTATCCTTCTTTTTTCGAAGGCTTCGGCATACCAATCATCGAAGCCCTGTCGAGCGGACTGCCGGTGATAGCTGCACGGGGCTCGTGCCTTGAAGAGGCCGGCGGCCCGCAGTCTGTATATATCGACCCATACGACGCCAGGGCATTATCGGAAGCCATAACAACCCTCCTTGACAACCGGGAGCAATGCCGCCGGATGGCCGGCGCCGGCAGGGAATACGTAAAACGATTTTCCGATGCGCGTATCGCTTCCGACATCATAGGCTTATACAACGAGGTTATTGGGCCGCAGGCCCGGTCTGCATATGTGCGGTAGGGTCGTGCGTACCGGCGCCGGGGGAAATTTATATACATGACCATGTTTATGTATAGTGTTTTATTGATAAATTTGTAACGAATTATCATATAACCTTTTAATTTATTTATCATGAAGAATTATCTTATAGTATGCCTCATTCTGGGGTTTGCGTCTCTGCCTTGCATGTCTAGGGCAGGGCATTATGACGGGTTTAAAGTGTCTGTATATATCACGTCAAGCGATGTGAATAAGATGACAAACAACAAGTGGTTGGACAGTGTATGGACGGAAATATCCTCCCGCCTGAAGGTCGACAAAGTGTATATCGAGTCACACCGCGACGGACTGTACACCTCGGAAGCCGCTCTCACGGCCGCTAAAGAGTTCTTCGCTTCCAAGAAGGTGGAGTTTGGCGGCGGCATCACTTATACCCCTGAAAGCCATACGGGAAGATGGGAGACGTTTTGCTACACCACTCCCGAAGGCCGCTCCGAGGTAAAGAAGATTGCAGAGTATACGGCCAGTCACTTTGATGAAATACTACTGGATGACTTCTTCTTTAACAGTTGCAAATGCGAGCATTGCACAGAAGCCAAAGGTACGAAGAGCTGGACGGAGTTCCGTCTGGAACTTATGCGTGATGCTGCCGAAAACCTCGTTGTAGGTCCGGCGCATGCCGTAAATCCGAAATGCAGGGTGATTGTGAAGTATCCAAACTGGTACGAACATTTCCCGGCCCTGGGCTTCGACCTGGCTCTGGAACCTGCCATCTTTGACGGCGTATGGGCGGGTACAGAGTCGCGCAATCCGTCCGCCGACCAGCATTTGCAGGCTTATCTCAGCTATGAGATCATCCGTTACCTTGATAATATCTCCAAAGGAAAGAACGGCGGCGGATGGATTGACGCCGGAGGTATGAGCTATGCCGACAGGTACGCCGAACAGGCCTGGATGACGTTGTTCGGAAAGGCTCCCGAATGTACATTGTTTGAGTTCGGAAGCCTGCAAAGGGCTATCGGCGAGAATGTGAAAGGCGCCTGGCAGGGCACAGGTACGTCTTTCGACTGGAATAAGCTGGGCGACAAACCGACGCTTGCTTCCATCGCTTCCGTAGCATTTCAGGAAGTTAATAAGGTGTATAGTAAGCTGGGGAACCCTGTCGGTATAAAATCCTACAAGCCTGCCAACTCGGTTGGAGATGACAACCTTCAGAATTTCTTCGGCATGATAGGTCTGCCGATAGAGATGACGCCCGAATTTCCGACCGATGCCGAGGTGATCCTGCTTACAGAACAGGCCGCATATGATAAGTTTCTGGTCGACAAGATCAGGAAGCAACTAAAAGCCGGCAGGGAAGTGATCGTAACGTCAGGCTTAGTGCAAAAGATACGGGAAGAGCTTGACGATATTGTGGAACTCCGGATTGGTAATAAAGGCTTTGTCAACGACTTCAGCTACTTCGGCAAGTCAAAGGAAAAGATGATCATTCCACAGGTGCTGTACTATACGAATGACGCCTGGGAAGACATCCCAGTTCATGACAAAGGCGTACTGGGCTGGCCTATGCTTCTGCAATCCCGTTATGAAGACGGTTCGCTCTGGGTGCTTACTGTACCCGATTCCTTTGCCGACCTTTACGAACTGCCCGAAGGCGTCCTTAACCGCCTCCGCACCGTTGCCGGCGCCGATGTGCCCGTGCGTCTGGAAGGCCCGGCCAACGTCAGCCTTTTTGCTTATGACAACAACACTTTTGTTGTAGAGTCGTTCCTGGATGAACCTGTCAAAGTGAAGGTAGTCATCAATGAGCCGGCAAAGCAGATTACAGACCTTATCAGCGGCGCAAGGATCACCCCCGAAGCGGCTCCGGCCCAGTCTCAGGGCTTTCCTTTCTTCATGCGTACGCGCATCTGGCTTAGGGATTCCAAAGCGACCAACACCTATGAGGTAGAAGTGAAACCACATAGCTTCAGGGCTTTCAAACAACAATAAGTCCGCAAGGAACCAGGCAAAAGCGGTTGGCAGGTATTCTCCGGTCAACCGCTTTTTAATTTTAAACCGGCCCGGCAGGCAGGTCAATGGCAGGGTAGGGGAGTTGGAATTTGATTTTTCGTTAAAAAGCGGCACGGGATTTGGACAGTATGCCACGGGCGAGTATCTTTGCGGCCGTCTGTGGTAAAGAGCCGGGCCTTGGAGAAGGCTTTGGTGGTTATCATATCCTGAAAATCAGGAGCCGGGATACAGGAAATAAACCAAAACAGCCTGCTAACCGGTTATGTTCAACGTAAAATTTACATTATGAAGGTAAAAGCTTATGTTCTCGCCGGAGCGGTCGTTCTGTTGTATATATCCGCCGCTTCGAAAGACGTGAGGTATCGGGGGATAACCCCCGGCGATCTTGCTCCGGGAATAAAGTATTCAGGGAACGGAAAAGATTTCGTAATCCCTGATCATTCGAACCGTTACACTTTATTAAACTTCTGGGCGTCGTATGACGCCAACTCAAGAGCGCGAAACGTCAGACTGGCAAATGAAGTAAACAAACTGGATGAAGACAAAATTGCACTTTGCTCCGTATCTTTTGACGAGAGTCCATCCGTCTTTTCGGGAACCGTAAGGATTGACAAACTGAACCAGGCAACGCAGTTTAACGAGCCTGGAGGAAAAAACTCAGGATTGTACCGCAGGTACGGCCTGAAAAAAGGGTTCACAAACTTCCTTATTGATGAGAACGGGATCATTGTTGCGAAAGACATAGATCCCAAAGAGCTGGCCGGGTTGATTGATTGAAACCCAAAATCAGCCGCCGGGGCGGGAATTACTCCCCGGCGGCCTGTATTGTTATCAGCGTAAAGCCTCCACCTCGGCGGCATGCAGAGGTATGCGTTTGCCCAGAAGGCGGGCGCCGGTGGCGGTTATAAGGTAATCCTCTTCGTTGCGGATACCGCCGAAATCCCTGTAGGTATTCACCTTATCGTAGTTGATGAAGTCTTTGAACTTACCTTCGCCACGCCAGAGGTCTATCAGTTCGGGGATGAAATAAATGCCCGGCTCGATGGTCAGGACGAAGCCCGGCTCAAGTTCGCGCCCCAGCCGGAGCGACTTGCGCCCGAACTGCGCGCTCTTAGGCCGGCCGCCGTATCCGACGTATACCTCGCCGAGGTTTTCCATATCGTGAACGTCAAGCCCCATCATATGGCCCAGTCCGCAAGGCATGAAAAGCGCGTGCGCACCTGCCCTGACGGCTTCGGCCGCGTCGCCTTTTACGAACCCAAGGGATTTCAATCCCTCCATGATCACCGTGACCGAGTGGTCGTATATCGACTCGAAGCTCACTCCGGGGCGGAGCCGCTCCACGGCAGCCTCGTGCGAGGCCACAGCTATGTCGTATATCTCCCTCTGCCGAGCGGTAAAGGTGCGGTCGGCAGGGATTGTGGAAGACATGTCGCCGGCATAGCCCATCTCCGTCTCCGCTCCGGCGTCGAGCAGGAACAGGTCGCCGCTGTGTATCACATTACCGTGATAATGATTATGAAGCGTCTGCCCGTCAATGGTGGCTATGATAGGGAAGGAGAGGGGGTAACCGGCAGCTTCGGCCACGGCGGCCACCTGTGCGGCCACTTCCGATTCGCGCATCCCGGGGCGAACCACGTCGTAGGCCTTCAGGTGCATGTCGGCCGTCACGATGCAGGCCTTCTCAATTTCGCGTACCTCCTCTTCGCTCTTGTAGTTGCGCTGGTTGACCACTCCGAGGATGAAGCTGACCGAAGGCGATTCGCCGCCCGGACGGACGTCGAGCCAGTCGAGCAGCTTCAGCCTGTGCTCCGCCCGGTAGGGAGGCAGGTAATGGACGGTTTGCCCGCGACGCCGGGCGGCGTCGATGAAACCGGCTATTTCGCTCCTGGGGCGCAGGTCTGCGATCCCGACAGCCTGGCATTTTTCGGTGAGCGACGGCTGCGCGCCCATCCATACGATGTCATCTATGGTAAGTTCGTCGCCAAAGATTATCTCTTTATCTCCGTCTATGTCGATGACGGCGTCCAGACCCTCGCGTGAAAGTCCGAAGTAATAAAGAAAGGTGGAGTCCTGCCGGAAGGGGTAGGTGTTACCGGCATAGTTGATGCCCGAATCGTCGTTTCCAACGAACAGCAGCAGTCCGGAGCCGATCGTTTTTTTAAGCTCAGCCCTGCGGCCGGCATAGATTTTCTTATCAAACATAATGTAGATTATTTTACGTGATTTGTATGCAATTCAGAAAAAGAGCATTTCCAGCCAGGAGAGCAGGCTGACGATAATAATAGCGGGAAGGAGGTTGACAACCTCCATCTTTTTAATGCCGAGCAGCTCCACGGCCAGTCCCATCAGGATGATGCCGCCCACGGCGCTGACGTTGGATATTATCACCTCCGGCACGCCACTCCCGACCAGGCCCACCAGCAGCGTGATACCGCCCTGAAAGACAAGGACAAGCCCTGCCGAACACAGGACGCCCAGCCCCATACCGGAAGCAAGCATTATGGCCGAGAAAAAGTCCATCACGCTCTTGGTCAGCAGCAGGTCCGAGGTACGCCCCAGGCCTTCTTCTATCGCGCCAACGATGGTCATCGAGCCGGCGCAGAAGAGGAGGAAAGCCGTTGTCAGTCCCTCTGTAAAGTGTTCGCCGGCGCGGGGGAGTTTCTTTTTTACACTGTCGCCAAGCTGCGCGGTGCGCCTGTCGAGCTGGAATTTTACGCCGACGAAACCTCCGCCGACGAGACTTATCACAATCACCAGCGGCGACGACATATCGAGGGCCATCTTAGCCCCAAGCAAAAGAGTGAAGAGGCCTACGGCGCGGAAATAAACCTCGCGGTAGGCCGCTTTCATCCCACCGCCGAGGGTCATACCTATAAGGCTTCCGGCCACTACGGCGGCGGTGTTGACTATCGTCCCGGTCATCAGTCGGATAGTCGTTACGGTATTATGGCGGAATACAGGGAAGTCCAGGGGCCTTTCTCGCCCCTGGTGTTTTCCCAGCGCAGGGCGAAGGACAGGTATTTGCCGCGCTGGTCGTCATCGAATTCGAAGATGTAGGGCGATTTTGTATCAAAGGAAGAATGTTCGAGCCGCTTTATCTCGAAGATAGCTCTTTCGCTTACCGTCCAGAGTATTTCGACGCCGTGCTGGCCATCAGGCTTCCCGCGCTTATACTCGCTCGTGGGGTCGAAGAAGCGTACGCTGACGCGGCGTATCACCTTCAGGTCTATCTCTACCGCGGGAGGGTCCGTCGCTACCGGCGAGGGGTGCGGCTTATCGTCGCTGCGCCGGGGAAGGGACATAGCCGACAGGTCTTCGTTTGTGACAAGGAAGTTGTCTTTCAGCATGCTCTTGTACAGAACCGTGAAGTGGTCTATCATAGCCTTTTCATCGGCGGTGAAGCGCGTTGTTATGTCGCGTGAGCGCTCGCCTTCGTTCTTCCACGCCGTATAAGAGCTGCAATAAGTTGTGTAGGTGGGGCTGAAGTCAGTGTCGTACCATTCTCCCTGCGGAGTGTCGCTGCCGAAGCCCATGCGCGTACGTATCGTGCCCATTGCCGAGTTCAGGTAATTTGTGACCTGCTCTAACTGGTTATAGAGCTCTGCGTGATTCCTTTTCATCCATCTCTGTGTAGTCATGTCTTTTTGATTTAAATTATTAATAATGTTTATTCTTTTCGATCCTTATAGTAGCGAAGGTGATCCCGCCGCGCCTGTGGCGCGGGCGTCCGGGGATGTATTTGCGGGTCCTGTACAGGCGTATTATTTTACCGGATACACGCAGGTGGCTGTCGCAGGCTGTTCCAAGACCTTCGGACACCCGCGACATGCCTTTTAGTATATGTGAGGGGTTTTTGGACATATGCGCAAGCCCGTTGGACATATGCGCAAGAGCTTCGGACATATGCGCAAAGCCTCCGGACATATGCGCAAAACGCCTGGAAATATGTCTGAGGGCGCCTGACATGTGTGAAAGATCGCCGGTTGTGTGTACAAAGCCCTGTGTATCGAGCCTGAAGTTCATAACACGGCGGGTTATCGGCGTTACTTTTATGTCGCGCAGGTCTTCCTTCGGGAATAAGTCGCCGTCCATCTCATCAATACTGCGTCTCTTATATATAACGCCATCTTTACCGGGTGCAGCGTAATCGCCCCTGGTTACAATATTTTCGTCTTTAAGGGTATAAGTCACAGGTTTTAAAAAAAACGCCCTGAACGCGCGTGTAAGATTACAGGCCGCGCGCCCAAGGTGTTTGAGAGTATAAACAAGACCCCTGAGCACATACTCATGCGGGTTAACGGTCAGGATAATACATGTTTCGCGGAAGCCGCCCGTGGATGTTGTACTGTTTAACGCGCCGCCTTCAAAAGCGAGGCCGTCCGGCACGCGCGAAACTCTGCCGGAGACATATCCGCGTCCATAACTTTCGGATATAAAGCAGACTTCCCGGCAGCCTTTGGTTGTGGTTGGTGTATTTGAATAGCAGTTATTCATATGTTTTAGGCATTCTTTGGTTGCGGTTAGCTTTTTAACACGGGCCAAAGATAAAACAAATTTCATAACACGCAACCGTTGATGCTTCCAATCGCAGCGCATGATTTTGATTTATTTGTAAAAATGATTAATGATAAAAGTATGCTGAATTGGCGTTTTGCCGGAAAAATATATGCCGATATATTGTGTGGGTAGAACTAATCTCATATTTTTGCAGCGAAAAAGGTAAATATTTACATGGTTAATGTCGGGATGGGGGCGCCTGTGAAGCTGCCTCCATCCCTTTTTATGTTCGATTAATTGTTTGTCGATTTCCCCCTTACGGTTATCAATTTTCCTTCACCTGCCGGCCGGGCCGGCGGAGTCCCCGTGTCGCGGATTTATCCGGGTATGATGGTTGCCAGGGGATGGTTCCTGCCTATCGTGTCGCCTTCTTTCACGTGTATGGCGCCCACCGTCCCGCTTAAGGGGGCGAGGATGCGGTTTTCCATCTTCATGGCTTCGAGCGTCAGCAGCAGGCGGCCTTCTTCTATGCGCTGCCCTTCACTCACGGCAATGCTGAGCACCGTACCGGGCAGCGCCGATGATACCTGCCCTTCGGGGGGCTTTGTCCACAGTGGGCGGTGGAGGTATTTGGCGGTCAGGCGGGTTTTATATTTGCGGACGGTGATGACAAAGTCCACGTAAGGGTTGTCTGATGTTTCCATGTCTTTTTGTTTTGTTACCTGTTGCGAGTCTGAGTCAGAAGGGTGGAAGCCCGTGTTTTTTGGCCGGACGGAACTCTTCTTTGCCGGCCGACAACCTGAGGGCGTGCAGCAGCATGGAGCGCGTTTCCCTCGGCTCGATAACCGAGTCGATAAAGCCTTTGGAGGCGGCGACGAAGGGATTGGCAAATTTTTCGATGTACTCCTTCACCTTCTCCTGCCGCATGGCGTCGGGGTCGGCGGCTTCCATGATTTCTTTACGGAAGATGATGCCGGCGGCGCCTTCGGGGCCCATGACTGCGATTTCGGCGCCGGGCCACGCAAACATAAAGTCGGCTCCCAGATGCCTGGAGTTCATCGCGATATATCCTCCGCCGTAAGCTTTGCGCAGGATGACGGTTATCTTGGGCACCGTGGCTTCGGAGTAGGCGTAAAGCACCTTGGCGCCGTGGCGGATGACGCCGGCATGCTCCTGATCTACGCCGGGGAGGTATCCGGGCATGTCTTCGAGCGTGATGATGGGTATATTGAAGGAGTCGCAGAAGCGTATGAAGCGGGCGGCTTTGTCGGAGCTGTCGCAATCGAGAACGCCGGCCAGCACCATTGGCTGATTGGCGACGAAGCCGACCGTCTCGCCGTGCATCCTCCCGAAGCCTGTCACGATGTTCGCCGCCCACAGCTCGTGCACCTCCAGGAAGTCGGAGCTGTCTACCGTGGCGCGGATAACGTCCCGCACGTCATAAGGCTGCCGTGGGTCGGCGGGTACGATTGTTTCGATGTTCAACCCTGCCAGGGGTTCTGCGGGGGCGATGCTCCTGGCGCGCTCGGCGTTGTTCCAGGGTATGAAGCTGACGAGGCGTTTTATCTGTTCGAAACATTCCTGTTCGCTTCTGGCCCAGAAGTGGGCGTTGCCTGTCACTTCGGCGTGTACGCGCGCGCCTCCGAGGTCTTCCATCGAGATGTCTTCGCCCAGAACGGTTTTGATTACGTTAGGGCCGGTGATGAACATTTTCGATATGTTCTCGACCACGAAGACGAAGTCTGTCAGCGCCGGCGAATACACGGCTCCGCCTGCACAGGGGCCCAGTATGAGGGATATTTGCGGCACGACGCCAGACGCGATGGTGTTGCGGTAGAATATCTCACCGTACCCGGCCAGCGCCTGCACGCCTTCCTGTATGCGCGCTCCGCCCGAGTCGTTTATACCGATAATGGGGCATTTCATCTTGAGGGCGTGATCCATTATCTTGGTAATCTTGCGGGCGTGCTGCAGTCCGAGCGATCCTCCGGCGACGGTGAAGTCCTGCGCATAGATGCAGACCGGGGCTCCGAAGATGGCCCCGGTTCCGGTGACGACGCCGTCTCCGGGGAAGTCTTTCTTGTCCATACCGAAGTCGCGCCCGTCATGTTTTACAAACATATCGTATTCGTGGAACGAGTTGGCGTCAACAAGTGACAGGATGCGTTCGCGGGCGGTGAGCTTGCCCATTGCGGCCTGCTTCTCGATTGCGGCTTCGCCGCCGCCCATCTCGACTACGGCCTTCTTTTCCCTAAGGGCTTGTATGTCTTTGTTTAATTCCGTCATAGAGTCTGATGTGTTATGTTATTTTCCTGATGCTTTTGTTTTGTATGAGCAGTTGGTCTGCCCTTTGATGATGTTGGTCAGCTTCTTTTTGTTAAGCTGTCGGCGTATGGCGGAGATGCCGTCGATAAAGATGAGTCCGTCCAGGTGTTCGTATTCATGTTGTACGATACGGGCGGCGAAGCCTCCGATTCTTTCCTTGCGCTCCACCATGTTTTCGTCGGCGTACTTTATACGTATGCTGTCAGGCCTCATGACTTTCTCGTGGATGCCGGGAAGGCTTAGGCAGCCTTCTTCGGTCGCTGTTTCGCGGTCGCTGTACTCTTCTATAACGGGATTGATCATGACACGTTTGAAGCCTTTACATTCGGGATATTCCCTGGACATGGGGTCGCCGTCGAGCACCAGCAGCCGTATTGACAGTCCTATCTGCGGGGCTGCAAGTCCTATGCCTTCGGCATGGTACATGGTCTCAAACATATCAGCGATCAGCTTCTCAAGGCCGGGATAATTCGCCGGGACGTCTTTGGCTTCCTGCCTTAATACGGGATGTCCGTATAGATAAACCGGTAAAATCATAATTTATGCGTGTTTCGTTTTTTTGCTTTCCATATAGGATTGTAGTATAATGACGGCGCTGGTGAGGTCTGCCAGCGCTTTGTCCTGCCGTTTCTTTCTTTTGAGTCCTCCTTCCAGCATTGCTCTATGGGCCATAATGGAGGTGAAACGTTCGTCATGGTAGTGTACTGGAATGTCAGGCAGTGATTGTTTAAACCGGGCGACGAAGATTTCAACATGCTTCATGTTTTCCGATGCCTCATTGTTCATTTGTTTTGGAAGGCCTACAACGAGAATGTCTACCGGTTCGCGCGCGGCGTAGTCGCGTATATAGTCGACCAGTTCGTTGCCCGGGACCGTAGCCAGTCCGCCCGCAATGATTTGCAGGGGGTCTGTGACTGCTATTCCGGAGCGTTTTCGTCCATAGTCTATTGCCATGATCCTTCCCATCGGGTGCAAATATAATACAAAAAGAGTAAGGCTTTACACAGAAAGACGGAGAGTGTGCAGCCTGTAGGGTTAATAAGCATTCCTTTCTCCCTTGAACATATTGAAGATTGTGACGATAATGATTTTAAGGTCAAGGAAAAACGACCAGTTCTCGATGTACCATACGTCTCTTTTCACACGTCCCGCCATTTGTTCCAGGGTTTTTGTTTCTCCCCTGTAGCCGGTAACCTGAGCCCATCCCGTCACGCCGGGCTTCACAAGGTGCCTGACCATGTATTTGTCTATCAGGGCTGAATATTCTTCAGTGTGTTTCAGCATGTGCGGGCGGGGGCCTACAACGGACATGTCTCCGTAAAGCACGTTAAGGAATTGGGGGAACTCGTCCAGATTAGTTTTCCTGAGAAAATCGCCCAAAGTAGTTTTGCGCGGGTCGTCCTTCACTGCCTGGGTTATATCGGCTTCGGAATTTACCTTCATTGTACGGAACTTATAGCATTCGAACTCCTGTCCGTAAAGTCCTGTCCGCTTTTGTCTGAAAAGGACAGGGCCCGGCGATCCGATTTTAATGAGTATACCTAATATAATGTAAAGGAGCGGGTAAATGGTTATCAGAACAATGATGGAAAAGACGATGTCAAACGAGCGTTTGAGAGCTCTGTTATAAGCTGCCTGAAGTGGTTCCCTGCGGACCGAAAGCAAAGGGATGGACTCCATCACTTCCATGACCAGACTTTTCTTTACGTTACGGTAAAACTCCGGCACGATGTAAAAACGCACCATATTCTTTTCTGCAAAGTTGAGCAGCTTAAGTATCTTTTCGTCTTGCGTACCGGGCAACGTGCAATATATCTCATCAATGCCATGACGGGATACGTAATCGTTTACCTCGCCGGTGTTGCCCAAATAGTTGGGCAAGACTTTTTTAAGCGCCGCGTTATCATCGAAAAATCCCATCACGATGAAGCCGTAAGCCAGTTCGTTTTTCATAACCCTGTACAACTCCATCCCGTTCTTGCCGGCTCCTATGATAATGATCCGTTTGAGATCATGACCCCTTCTGCGGTATATCTTCAAGATAATACGCACCAGCGTGCGCCACATGGGAAAGATAATCACCGACGTGATGTAAAAAATGACGATGAAGGATGTCAGCGCATTTCCTATGTTCAGGAATACAAGGCAGGAAGAGAATAAGAATATGTGAAAGGTTACGAGGAAGATGGCCCTCTGCACAATCTTGTCTATGAAGACCACCGATTCATGCAGCCGGATTGGGAAGAAGTAGAGGGCGAAGAAATAGCAAAAGTTAAATAACAGCAGTATTTCTTTCAGATAACCGGTTACGGTATCGGTATTGTATTCGCTCAGCTCATGAGATACAACAAGAAACAGGAGGTTTAATACGACCAGGTCGCCCGCTCCTATCAGCCATTGAATTAATAAATTACCTCGCTTAGTGTTCAGTTCCATACGCTTTGCGCAAAAAATCCCACAAAAATAACAATAATTTCCAGTCGCATACACCCCCTGCTAAGGTTTTGGGTAAACTGAAATAAACGCCGGAAGGAAGCCTCCGTCGTTTTTTGCCATGTTTTTTCCTCTTCAATATCAATTCTTAATCATTAGCTGTTGTATAATAGATGTTTTTTGTATTTTCGCCCCGTTTTCAGGTAAAACGGGATTTTTAAAGCTAAATGAAGAAATCGATTCCCTTATACTTTACTGTATTTAAAATATTCACATAATAAAAAAACAATTTGCTACTATGAGTAAAGAAAATCCTGCAAGGGTTAAATTCTACAATGGAGAGGATATACCGTTGGAGTTGCACAAGGTTCGCGTCGTGCAGAAACTAAACCTGGTTCCCATCGAGCGGCGTCTCGAAGCTTTGCATGAAGGCGGGTTTAACACATTCAGATTAAGCACAAACGATGTTTTCCTGGATATGCTTACCGATAGCGGGACAAACGCTATGAGCGATATGCAGGTCTCGGCCATGATGCATGCCGATGACGCCTACGCCGGTTCGCAGAGCTTTTTCCGCCTGCAAAAAGCAGTGGAAGACGTGTTGAAGAAGAAATACTTCCTGCCCGTTCACCAGGGACGCGCCGCCGAAAACATCCTTGCATGCGCATACATCAGGAAAAAAGGAGACCTGATACCGATGAACTATCACTTCACCACAGCCCTGGCCCACATTACCCAATACGGCGGGCGTATAGTGGAATTGCTTTACGACGAGGCGTATAACATATCCTCGGAACATCCGTTCAAGGGAAACATGAACGTCGAAAAGCTGGACGAGGTAATCGCCCGGACAGGCGTTGAGAATATACCGTTCATACGAATGGAAGCGTCTACCAACCTTATTGGCGGACAGCCATTCTCGATAGAAAACCTCAGACAGGTGCGGCGCGTGGCCGATAAATACGGCCTGCGAATAGTACTGGACGCCAGCCTGCTGGGCGAAAACACCTATCTGATACTCCAGCGCGAGCCGGAGTTTAAGAACTCATCTATGGAAGAGGTGCTCGCCATCATGACCGGACTGTCTGATATAGTCTATTTCTCGGCTCGGAAGCTAAGTTCGTCGCGCGGAGGCGGAATATGCACCGGCGAACTGAAGATTTACCGGGAGCTGGAAGCGCTGGTGCCTTTGTTTGAAGGCTTCCTGACATACGGGGGCATATCGGTGAGGGAAATAGAGTCTATGGCCGTCGGCCTGTATGAGACGCTTGACGAGACAATGATAAGCCAGAGCCCGCAATTCATCTCTTACCTGGTCAATGAACTGACAGCGCGCAACGTACCGATGGTGACGCCCGCCGGAGTACTGGGAGCGCATGTGGACGCTATGCGGTTCTGCTCACATATCCCGCAGACACAATACCCGGCGGGAGCGCTGGCGGCCGCCTTCTTCCTGGTCTCCGGCGTAAGGGGAATGGAGAGAGGGTCGGTGTCAAACCAGCGCGACGAGGATGGAAACGAGACCTATGCAGACATGGAACTGCTGCGTCTGGCCATACCCCGGCGGGTATTCACTCTCTCGCAGATCAAATATGTTGCAGACCGCCTCGTGTGGTTGCACATGAACCGTGAGCTGATAGGCGGACTAAGGTTCGTATACGAGCCGCCCGTACTCAGGTTCTTCATGGGCGGACTGGAACCTGTGTCTGACTGGCCCGAACGCCTCATTGCAAAGTTCAGGCAAGACCTGGGCGACAGTCTGTAATTCAACCCCCCCATACTAAATACCCTGCAAAGGGTATTTTTTTTGCCTCCCGCCGCCAATATTTTTGCGGCCGATGATACGGTTGAGAAATATAACGAAGGAATTCCGTCACAAAGGCCGTGTGACGACGGCGCTGTCGGACGTATCCCTCCACGTTCCGGAGGGTCAGATCATGGGAGTAGTGGGCGAATCCGGCGCAGGTAAGAGCACGCTTATCCGGTGCGTCAACCTGCTCGAGCGCCCGACGAGCGGCCAGGTAGTGGTCGGCGGCGCAGATCTGACGGCCCTTCCCGCCCGGCAACTCTCGCGGGCGCGCCGTAACATAGGCATGATCTTCCAGCACTTCAACCTCCTGGCCTCGCGCACGGTATACGGCAATGTTGCCTTCCCGCTCGAACTGGCCGGCATGGACGCAGGAAGGATTGACAGGCGCGTCTCGGAGCTGCTCCGGCTCGTCGGCCTCGAAAACAAAGCCACGGACTATCCGACAAGCCTCTCCGGAGGGCAAAAGCAACGTGTGGCGATCGCCCGCGCACTGGCCAACAATCCCGGCATACTCCTTTGCGACGAAGCCACAAGCGCCCTCGATCCCGCCACAACGCGCAACATCCTCGCACTGCTTAAGGAAATAAACGACACGATGCATATCACCATCCTTCTGATCACACACGAGATGGACGTAGTAAAGGCCATCTGCAACGACGTGGCCGTGCTCAGCCGGGGCCGCCTTGAGGATAAAGGCCCCGGCGGCGGCTGGTCATACTTTATATAATATGTTGGAATTATTCTTGAAAGGTATTTGGGAAACGCTCTTCATGACGTTCGCTTCAGGCTTCTTCGGATTCGCCATCGGACTGCCGCTTGGCGTCGCGCTCTTTATCACGCGCGAAGGGCAGACCGGCCGTAACCGCATCGTCAATGTCACGCTGTCGGCCCTTATCAACATCTTTCGCGCCATACCGTTCATTATACTTATTGTGTGGATGATACCGTTTACGCGCATGGTCGCCGGCACATCGATAGGCATGACCGCCGCCCTGGTCCCGCTCAGCGCCGGGGCCGCCCCGTTCATTGCAAGGATGGTTGAAAACAGTCTGCTCGAAGTGCCCGGCGGACTTGTCGAGGCTGCGAGGGCGATGGGGGCCACGCCGTTTCAGATCATCTGCAAAGTGTTGATACCCGAAGCCCTTCCGTCACTGGTGAACTGCGCCACCATCACGCTGATAACCCTTGTCGGCTATTCGGCAATGGGAGGGGCCGTCGGGGCGGGCGGTCTGGGGCAGATAGGCTACCAGTACGGGTATGTGGGATACGATATGGCGACGATGAATATTGTCCTTATACTGCTGGTCCTGCTGGTCTTCGGCATACAAACGGCCGGCAATTATATCTCCGGAAAGACCGACCACAGAAACTAAACAATCATGCGGGTGAATGAGTCAAAATGCGGCTTCGGCCCGGTGCGTGACTGCGTGATCATGGCTTTTGCGCATATGTACAAGAGCGTTGCGCATATGTCCGGAGCCTTTGCGCATATGTCCAAAGGCTTTGCGCATATGTCCGGAGCTTTTGCGCATATGTCCGAAGGCTTTGCGCATATGTCCAAGAGCTTTGCGCATATGTCCAAAGGCTTTGCGCATATGTCCAAGAGCTTTGCGCATATGTCCAAAAGGCCTTTTTGCATGTCCAAAGGGCTTGCGCGTATGTCTAAAAGGCTTTCGCATACGCCCAAAGGCATTGGACACATGTATAAAACCCAGGATTTTACGCCCCGGCTGGCGGTTAATGTGAATGTGACGGAATAAATTAAAACCAATTAAAAGTATATTAATAATGTATATGCAAAAGACATGGAAACTGACGGCGCTCCTTGCAGTCATACTCTCAGGATGCGGAGCCGGGGCCGGAGACAGGGCCGATTATATAAAGGTGGGAGTCGTTTCAGGCCCGGAATACGTGGTAGCCCGGGCGGCGCAGCGCGTGGCGAAGGAGAAATACGGACTAACGGTGGAGCTCGTAACCTTCAACGACTACATCATGCCAAACACCGCCCTGTTTCAAAAGGATATTGATGTAAATGTATTCCAGACGCGTCCATTCCTCGAAGAGCAGTCAGCCGCCAGAGGATACAGCTTTGCGGTAGCCGGCGTAACCTTCGTATATCCTATGGCGGCGTATTCAAAGCGGATAAAAGATATAAGCGAGCTGGAAAAAGGCAGCCGCATAGCGATACCAAACGACGCAACCAACGAAGGCCGCGCCCTGCTGCTGCTGGAAAAGGCCGGTATCATAAAGCTTAAGCCGGGACGCGGGTATGCGCCGCGCCTGACAGACATCGCAGAGAATCCGCTTGGGTTGAATATCCTTGAGATCGAAGCCCCGCAACTGCCGCGCACACTGGACGACCGGCAGGTGAGTCTGGCCGTCATCAACAACAGCTTCGCCGTCAAAGCAGGCCTGTACCTGAGCGACGGGGTAATAGTGGAAGATAAGGATTCGCCTTACGTAAACCTCATCGTATCGCGTGAGGACAATAAAGAGGCCGGGAAGGTAAAACGCTTCGTCAGGTCTTACCAGAGCGACGAAGTGGCCGCTGCCGCGCAAAAAGAATTTCGCGAAGGAGCTATCCGTGGATGGTGATGGCGGCTAACCTCAAACAACAGATACTGCGCAAAGCCCGTCAGGCCGGGGCCGAACTGACAGGCTTCGCCCCGGTTGAACGCTGGGCCCGGTACGCCGAAACGCCGGAACCATTCTTCCCCCAGAACATCTTCCCCTTCACGCGCACGGTCATTACGATGGCAGTGCCAATATTTATACCCATACTTGACACCACGCCGTCTATCGTCTACTCGGAACTGTACAACACCACAAACAGGATGCTCGACGAGATGGCCTACCGGCTGGCTGTGTTCATCAACAACAGTGGATACCGCGCCGCGCCGTTCCCGCGTGACGGGTACGGAGATATATCCGTTCTCGTCAAACGCCCCGAAGCCGCCTTCTCCCACGTCCTGGCCGCCAGGTATGCCGGACTGGGGACTATCGGCTTCAACCATACGCTGCTCACGCCCCGGTACGGGCCGCGTGTACGCCTTGTATCGGTGCTTACCGACGCCGCAGTAGAGCCTGATCCGGTGATGGAAAAAAGCCTGTGCACCCGTTGCATGCTATGCCTCAGGTGCTGCCCCACCGCATCCCTGACAGACACCCGTCAGCCCGTCGCCTCAATGGACAAGACAAGGTGCGCCATCTATCATAAAGAACTGAAAGAACAGTACCGCTACCCCTGCGGCGTCTGCATAAAGGTATGCCCCGTCGGGGCCGACAGGGAGCGCTATGGCGCAAACACGCGTAAATACCTCGATGAAAAGAAAGTGCTGGACGAAAATCCCCTTGCCCCGGACTATGCCGGCTGGGTACATATGCGTACCTTTGGCGCCATTAATCCTAACGACAAATAAAAGAACAGCAATGAACAAACGATTTTCTTCACGGCTCGTCCACCTGGGCGACCGCCTGGGTGATTCGGTATCCATAAGCAAGTCGATACCCATCGCCATGACTTCCGTATATTCCTTTGACGACGTTGAATCGCTCGACCGGGTATATGAAGGAAAAGCCCGGGGATATATCTACACCCGCAACGGAAATCCCGTGCATGACGCCCTGGCCGAGATCATGAGCGGGATAGAAGAGGGCGAAGCCGCCCTGACTTACTCATCGGGCATGGCGGCCATATCGCTCAGCATCCTGGCGCACGTGAAGGCCGGAGACCACATAATAGCAGCCAGCGTACTGTACGGAGGCAGTTTCCAGTTCATCAAAAGCGAGCTTGCACGCTTCGACATAAGCGTGACCTTCGCAGATGTGGTGAACGAAGACATATCGTCGTGCTTCATGCCCAATACGCGCCTCGTATATGTTGAGACTATATCAAACCCGACGATGGAAGCCGTAGACCTGGAAGCAATAGCAAAGACGGCTCACAGACATGGGGCGAAACTGGTTGTAGACAACTCGTTCGCCACGCCGGTTATCTGCCAGCCGCTCCTGCTTGGGGCCGACGTAGTGGTTTACAGCGCCACGAAGTACATCGGCGGACACAGTGATGTCACGGCCGGGATTGTTGTATCCGATAAGGAAACGATCGGACGTATCTATGAATCGGGACTGCTGTTCGGGCCAACGCTAAGCCCGTTCGACGGCTGGCTGCTGATCCGTAGCCTCCGGACCCTTGAACTACGCGTCAGGCAACATTCTCAAAACGCCCTCTCCCTGGCGGAATATTTCGAGAACCATCCCGCCATAAGCGCCGTATATTACCCCGGTCTGCCCGCGTCGCCCACACATGCGGCAGCCGGTCGCCTGTTTAATAACGACCTCTACGGAGGCATGCTCAGCATAGACCTCCGCGGGGGCGAACCTCAGGCTTACGCCCTGCTGCGGAATCTGGAAACCATAAAGTTCGTTCCCAGCCTGGCAGGCGTATCCACATCCACCTCATACCCGGCCAGGACGTCGCACCGCTCGCTCAGCGACGAGGAGCTAAAGAAAGCTCGTATCTCCAAAGGATTGATACGCATATCGACAGGGTTGGAAGACATCTCAGACATAATCAGCGAGTTCGACACCGCCCTGTCGAAGATTTATTAACGTATCTCATATATTATCTGGCTGCTGTTTCTATCTTTGGCGCTGAAATGTTGAATACATAAAAAAATGGAAACTATGACAGCAAAGAAAAAAGGAGTGAAGAAAAACTTCGTCTTAGACACAAACGTAATCCTTCATGATTACAAGTGCATAGAGAATTTTCAGGAGAACGACATATTTCTCCCCATCGTAGTGCTGGAGGAGTTGGATAAGTTCAAACGCGGAAGCGAACAGATCAACTACAATGCCCGTGAGTTTGTACGCGAACTCGACACTATCACCAGCAACGACCTGTTTCTGAAAGGAGCTCCCCTCGGACAGGGACTGGGCACGCTCTACATCGTGACAGGCGACAAGTATCAGGAAAAGATAGCTCTCTCGTTCCCTGAACGCAAGCCCGATCACCGCATCCTCTCCTGTGCAATGAGCGTGGCCGAGAACCACCCTTCAATGCGAACCATACTGGTAACGAAAGACATCAACCTCAGGATGAAGTCACGCTCCCTGGGCATTGAAGTAGAAGACTATATAACCGATAAAGTAATAGATGTAGACCTGTTTGCCCGGGCGCAGGAGACTTACGAGGATATAAGCGCCGACATTATCGACAAAATATACAATCAGCCTGAAGGTATCGACATTGACCAGCTCGGATTAAAGAGCCTCCTCAAGCCAAACGATTGCTTTATCTTAAAAAGCATACGTAACTCCGTATTAGCGCGTTATAATCCTTTTTCCGGCAAAATAAAGAAGGTAGAAAAAGGCAACAACTACGGCATACAGCCACGTAACGCCGAACAGTCTTTTGCGTTCGAAGTATTGAACGACCCTGACATTAAATTAATAGGTATTACCGGAAAGGCCGGTACGGGTAAAACCCTTCTGGCGCTTGCCTCGGCCCTGAAACAGGCCGATAACTACAAGCAAATCCTGTTGGCCCGCCCAATTGTATCGCTCGCCAATAAAGACATCGGATTCCTTCCGGGAGATGAGAAGCAGAAGATCGCCCCGTATATGCAACCGCTTTTCGACAACCTGAATGTTATAAAGGCGCAATTCCCGCAAAACAGCTCCGACATACGCAAGATTGACGAATGGCAAAAGAGCAACCAGCTGATTGTAGAAGCGCTCGCCTTTATCCGCGGACGGAGCCTTTCAGAAACATTCTGCATCATCGACGAAGCCCAGAACCTGACCCCGCACGAAGTGAAGACCATTATAACCCGTGCCGGAGAAGGGACAAAGATGGTATTCACAGGTGACATACAACAAATTGATTCCCCATACCTCGATGCCCAGAGTAACGGCCTCGCTTATATGATAGATAAAATGAAAGGGTTGGAACTGTTTGCCCATATCAACTTAGTGAAAGGGGAGCGTAGCCAGTTAGCCGAATTAGCTTCCAATCTATTATGACAACATGGGACACTCTTGGGGCAAACCGGGTGTCCTATGTAAGTTAATTGCTGCTGTGTACGCCTGTTTAGGAAATATAAGTCGAGTACAAAGGCTGTAATCAAAAAATCTCTCTATCTGCTACCGTTTACGACAGCAGTCCCCACCAAGCGATCGTAGCGAGCGCCAAAAGGACGGTAATAAACGAAAATAGCATATTCGTTCTCCGTCTGGTAGTAGTTGCCTTCAAACATGGCTGTTTCGCCGCGTGTTTCGCCGTTGGGGACGAATATGTACTGGTAGTTATAATTGCCTTGCTTTAGCAGAACGGCCTTTTCATATGCTTTTGTATCGAAATTATATGTCATACGGTTTCTTTCGTCTAACACATTATTATATATATCGCTTTGGAGATAAACAACGCCGTCGGGGAATGGCTCGCTTTGCAAGGCAAAATGTACAATGTCGTAGTCGGCTTCCGTATCCGGGTCGTTGCAACGGCTACAACGAATCAGGAAACGCCCGTTCTGATCTTCGTCATACGAATAAGTCCGGCGTGCGCGCGGCAAATCCGCCTGTAGAGTTACGTGATAAAATGGGTTGTGAAAACGGATATTGTCAACTCCCATGCCGTTATAGGTGTGGCTCAGAAACTCAATACGCCGATATTCATTCCCGGCTTCGAATATCAGGGCGCGATTACGGTCATACGCCAGGCGTTTGTTCAAAATAGTGGTCGGATTAAGGTTGCTGACCGCATTATCCCGCCGCCTGTTCTGATACACAAACAATTTCAGGTCTGTTTGCGGATGAATGACCGGTATGTTGCTATGATCTATAAAAAAGTCTACCTGCTGATGTTCATTATTGAAATCCGTCAATGTATTTCCGGTCACTTCGGCAGATATATTAATCAAAGGTTCGACTACAGAGAAGCAGGCAGTCAGCAGAATCCTGTCCGGCTCGTTTTCGCGGTATATGCTGACGGCATAATTGCCCGACAGTTTGAGCCTGACCTCGTCGTTGGGCAACAGCAAACGATAGTTGGTATATTGTGTTGCGGTGGCGCTTGAATTGGCAAAATCGTTCAACGTCAATCCCTGGAATCCATCCATATATTCAATAGCTGATAGCCGGGAAGGATTCCACCCGGCGTCACAATGCTCAATGGAATAGGCAAAACGGTTGAAACTCTGATCCAGAGCATCGAAGTTTATTTCTATCTGACTGTCTCCGTTTAATCCGATAACAGGGTCTGACAGCGGTTCTCCAGCTATGGTAATCCTCAATGTTTGTATTGTACTACTGTGTATTCCGGTTTGAGCCGGCTGTGCAAAAACACAGAGGATAAATAAGTTAAACACTCCAAGCAAGTATAATTTTGCATCTTTATTCATTCCTTTGTTTTTAATTGTGGATTTATTTCTTTAATATTTGAATTGCGCATATCAGGCATAAAAATAATTTTTACTTTTGCGCTAAAATTACGCAAAAACAATTTTAGTTGTATCATGGCAAATGTGATCAAGGTTAAAAAAGGGTTAGACATTCATCTCAAAGGCAGGGCTTCCAACGTGTTGTTGACAGGGAAAAATAGCGACATTTATGCTATTATTCCAGACAGTTACAACGGTATAGTTCCTAAGGTTACAGCAAAAGCAGGAGAGAAAGTCAAAGCAGGTTCTGTTTTAATGACAGATAAGAATCACCCGGAAATTAAATTCGTTTCACCTGTAAGTGGTGAAGTAACAGCCGTTAATCGCGGAGAAAAACGCAAAGTGCTCAGCATTGTGGTAAAACCTGACGCCACAATCGAATATGAGTCTTTTGGGAAGAAACAACTTTCTTCTCTAACGCCCGGCGAGATAAAAGAATCTATCCTGAATGCTGGGATATGGCCTTTTATAAGACAACGTCCGTATGACATCGTGGCTTCTACGGCCGACACGCCGCGGGACATCTTTGTATCTACAGTGTATTCTGCGCCGTTAGCGCCCGACTTCGGATTTATTGTAAAAAATCAGGAAGCAGACTTTCAGGCAGGCCTTGACGCACTGTCGAAACTCACTGCGGGCAAAGTTTTTGTAGGTGTAAATAAAGGTTCCGGAGCACTATGGGACAGCGTGGAAATCGTGGAAGTGGAAGGCCCGCATCCTGCCGGCAATGTAAGCGTGTTGATCAACTATACGAAACCTGTCAATAAAGGCGAAATCGTATGGACAATCAACCCTGACGACGTGATTATAATAGGTCGTCTTTTTACGAAAGGCATTGCTGATTTCACTCGCTTAGTTATACTAACAGGTTCGGAAACGAGTGAAAGAGGCTATATCAAAGCCATTTCAGGTTGCACCATCCGGAGCCTTGTTGAGGGTAAAATTCTGGAAGGGAAGGAACATCTGCGCATCATCAGCGGAAACGTATTGACAGGAAAGAAGGTGGGCAAAGACGACTATCTATATGCATATGACAACCAGGTCACCGTCATACCGGAAGGCGACAATACGTATGAGTTTTTCGGCTGGGCGACACCGGGAACAGGCAAATTCAGCGTAAGCCATACCTTCCTTAGCTGGTTGTTCGGAAAGAAGAAGGAATACGTGATAGACGCACGTATCAGAGGAGGCAGGCGCGCCATGATAATGTCAAACGAATACGACAGGGTATTTCCGCTTGATATTTACCCGGAGTTTTTGCTAAAGGCTATTATCGCTTTCGATATTGACAAGATGGAGAACCTGGGGATATACGAAATAGCTCCCGAAGACTTTGCTCTTTGTGAATTTGTAGATACATCGAAGATTGAAATACAAAAAATTGTGCGAGATGGCTTAAATCTTTTGTATAAAGAAATGAATTAATAACATATAAAATTGATATACATTGAAAGCGTTAAGGAATTATCTTGACAAGATTAAACCCAACTTTGAGGAAGGAGGGAAGCTGTCGATGCTACGCTCTGTATTCGAGGGGGTGGAAACATTTTTATTCGTTTCGAATGAGACTTCGAAATCAGGTGTGCATATCCACGACAGCATTGATGCGAAACGCACCATGACGGCCGTCATAATCGCCCTGGTTCCCGCCCTGCTTTTCGGTATGTATAATACCGGTTATCAGCATTACCTGGCAATCGGCGAAACTCCCGGATTTTGGATGACATTCGTTTACGGATTACTGGCAGTGCTACCTATAATTGCCGTTTCATATATCGTAGGATTAGGTATAGAGTTTACCGTTGCTCAGTGGAAAAAGGAAGAGATACAGGAAGGTTTTTTAGTTTCCGGTATACTGATCCCGCTGATTGTACCGGTAGACACCCCATTATGGATGATTGCAGTAGCTACTGCTTTTGCCGTCATTTTTGCCAAAGAAGTGTTCGGAGGTACGGGTTACAATATATTTAATGTAGCGCTGGTTACACGAGCTTTTCTGTTTTTTGCCTATCCCTCGGCCATGTCGGGCGACAAGGTGTTTGTACGTACTGCCGACACATTCGGTATCGGAGCAGGAACGACCGTTGACGGCTTATCGGGAGCTACCCCATTGGGGCAGATAAACGTTGCTGCAAATGATATGATCGGCTCGTTTCAGGCAGTGGATATTTTAGGACATCCGCTCAATACGTTGGATTTGTTTATCGGACTTATTCCCGGTTCTATCGGTGAGACATCGGCAGCAGCCATCCTTATCGGAGCGGTCATTCTTCTGTTTGCCGGTGTAGCGAGCTGGAAAACCATGTTTTCAGTATTTGCAGGAGGCATTTTCACGGCTGCTATTTTCAACCTTATCGGTACAACAGTAGCGATGAGCATATCTCCTCCTGATCATTTATTGTTGGGAGGTTTCGCTTTTGGCGCTGTCTTTATGGCAACCGACCCGGTAACCTCAGCCCGTACGGAAACCGGCAAATATATTTTCGGATTCCTGATTGGCGTCATGGCAATTGTTATACGCACACTAAATCCGGGCTATCCCGAAGGTATGATGCTCGCTATCCTGTTAATGAACATATTTGCGCCGCTGATAGACTATTACGTGGTAGAAAGTAATATAAAGCGCCGTCTGAAAAGAGCAATCGCAAAATAATTAAACACAAAGGTAGATTATGAATAGAGACAGTAATATATATACCATATTATATGCTTCGGTAATGGTAGTGTTAGTGGCTGTTGTGCTGGCGTTTACTTCGCAATCGTTGAAGAGTTACCAGAATGAAAACGAAGAAAATGACAAACGCCAGCAGATATTGCGTTCGATCAACGTACAAGTCCCGGCCAATGAAGCAAAAGATAAATTCAACGAGCTGATAAAAGACTCGTTCATCGTGAACGAACAGGGAGAAAAGATTGAAGGCGACGCTTTTGACGCTGATGTGGTGAAAGCTTTCGAGCAACATACCTATCCGGTATTTATCGCACAAACAGACGGGCAGACCAAATATATAATGGCGCTGTCGGGAGCCGGACTATGGGGCCCGCTATGGGGATACATTTCGGTGAACGACGACCGGAATACTATTTATGGCGCCGACTTCAGCCACTCCGGAGAAACGCCGGGACTGGGAGCTGAAATCGTATTAACTTCATTCAGCGGACAGTTCGCCGGCAAGCATTTATTCATAAATGGAGAATTTAAGTCGGTTGAAATCGTCAAACCCGGCAAAAGTGTTGCAGGACAGGATTACGTGGACGGCATCTCAGGCGGAACCATCACAAGTCAGGGTGTAAATAAAATGATATTTGACAGCATGCATGGGTATGTTCGTTTTTTAACCTCACAAAATCAACAATAAGATGGGATTATCAAATAAGAATAAGGAAATACTGATAGGGCCGTTGAGCAAGAACAATCCTGTCATTATCCAGATGTTAGGAATTTGTTCGGCGCTTGCCGTGACGTCTAAACTTGAGCCGTCTATTGTAATGGCCGTTTCGGTGACTGCCGTCGTGGCATTCGCCAATGTAATTATATCGCTTCTGAGGAATACGATACCTGCCCGCATACGAATCATCGTGCAACTGGTGGTAGTGGCGGCGCTGGTAACTATTGTGAGCGAAGTATTAAAAGCTTTTGCATTTGACGTTAACAAACAACTTTCCGTCTTTGTGGGACTTATAATCACAAACTGTATCCTTATGGGGCGCCTGGAAGCGTTTGCGCTGGGCAATGGCCCCTGGGAGTCATTTCTCGACGGACTGGGAAACGGACTGGGATACGGAATTATACTGGTGGTTATCGGATTTTTCCGCGAATTACTGGGATCAGGCATCCTTCTGGGGTTCCAGGTAATCCCCGATGTATTTTATCAATGGGGTTACGTGAATAACGGTCTGATGATACTGCCTCCTATGGCACTCATCGTTGTCGCTGTAATTATATGGGTGCACCGTTCAGGGAACAAAAACCTTCAGGAAAATTAATTATTAATTCCACTAATAAAATATACAATGGAAGAATTATTAAGCACATTCGTACGGGCCGTTTTTGTTGACAACATGTTATTTGCATACTATCTGGGTATGTGTTCATTCCTGGCTGTTTCCAAAAACGTAAAGACAGCGTTGGGATTAGGTATCGCTGTGACATTCATTCTCGTATGTACGCTGCCAATCAATTATATGCTTGAAAATTATGTATTGAAGGAAGGCGCGCTTAGCTGGCTGGGAACCGGATACCAGGAAGTAAACCTCAGTTTTCTGTCGCTGCTTATATTTATCGCCGTCATTGCTTCCTTTACCCAATTGGTAGAAATGGTTATAGAGCGGTTTGCTCCGGCTTTATATGCTTCTTTGGGAATCTTCCTGCCGCTTATTGCCGTAAACTGCGCCATCCTCGGCGCTTCGCTGTTTATGCAGCAGAAGGCATTTGACAATGCAGGCGTTGTCACGGTTTACGGGTTAGGCTCCGGGATAGGCTGGCTGCTTGCTATTGTCGGCATGGCCGCCATTCGCGAAAAACTGACTTATTCGAACATTCCCAAACCGTTAAAAGGCCTTGGAATTACGTTTATTATTACCGGTTTGATGGGTATGGGATTCATGTGCTTCTCCGGTCTAAAGATTTAATATTAACGCATTAACGAAATATACAGAGAGATGATTATATTAATGTCAGGCGGACTTACCATTGCGACGGGGGCGGTTGTGTTTCTGTTAATCACACTTATACTGGTCGGTGCATTGTTGTATGCAAAAGCCAAACTGATCCCTTCAGGCCATGTGGAGATGGTAGTAAATAACGAGAAAAAGTTCGAGGTCCCGCTGGGAGGCACCGTACTCGGCACGTTGCAGGGCAACGGCATTTTCCTGTCTTCCGCCTGTGGCGGGAGCGGAAGTTGCGGGCAATGCCGGTGTCAGATACCCGAAGGCGGCGGGAGTATATTGCCTACCGAGGTTGGTTTTTTCTCCCGTAAACAAATAAAGGATAACTGGCGGTTAGGCTGCCAGACAAAGGTGAAAGAGGATATCAGGATAATTGTCCCGGAGTCGGTATTCGGTGTGAAAGAGTGGGAGTGTACCGTGCTTTCGAACCATAATGTGGCCTCCTTTATCAAAGAATTTACCGTAAAACTGCCGGAGGGTGAAGTGATGAACTTCCAGCCGGGCAGTTATTCGCAGATCATTATTCCTGAATATGAAATGTCGTATAAGGATATTGATGTAGACGACCGTTTCAAAGACGAATGGGATAAGTTCGGGATGTGGGACCTTGCATGCAGGAATGAAGAAGAAACAATACGCGCCTATTCAATGGCCAACTATCCTGCCGAAGGGAATATTATCACCCTGAACGTACGCATAGCCACTCCGCCGTTTGATCGTGCCGCGGGGGCGTGGAAAGCCGGCATAAAGCCCGGTATCGCTTCCTCGTATATCTTTAGGCTGAAACCGGGGGATAAGGTGAAAATGTCAGGCCCGTACGGAGATTTCCATATCCTTGACACCAGGCGCGAAATGCTGTACATAGGCGGAGGCGCAGGTATGGCGCCACTCCGTTCACACCTGCTGCACCTGTTCAATACATTGAAGACAACCGGCCGCACGGTGTCATACTGGTATGGCGCACGCTCGAAGAACGAAATCTTCTACGAAGAAGACTTCAGGGCTATTGAAAAGGAGTTTCCGAACTTCAGGTTCCATATCGCTCTTTCCGAACCGCGTCCGGAAGATAACTGGACGGGATATACAGGCTTTATCCATAAAGTGATTTACGACAATTACCTCAAAGATCACGAAGCGCCGGAAGATATAGAATATTACATGTGCGGCCCCGGCCCGATGTCGAACGCTGTAAAAGGCATGTTGGACAGCCTTGGCGTGCCTCCGGAAATGTTGATGTTCGACGATTTCGGAGCATAAGAACAATCAGGAATCATAAAAAGCAGTTAAGCACAAATTAACTAAAATATCATAAATATAAGCGAGCCGTACCACAGGGCATAATAAACCCCGGAACGAGCTCGCTTTTTTTACATTACATCCGTTTTTATAGTTATTTCAGGTTTATTTATTACATTTGCTACCGCAAAAAATCTATGTGTGACGTAATATTAACAATACCAAATTATTTTACCAATGAAAATTAAGAGTTATTTATTTGTGTTTGTTTTACTTTTCATCGCCTTATCCTCATGTGTGGAGAAAGGATACGATTGGGATGATGTAAACAAGGAAGGTGCTTTTAGCCATGAAAGCGGTCTGTCTATACGGATAGGCGATTTTGACACCATTACCTTTAAGAGGCAGCTTGAAGTGCCTGTCGTGGTTGATATTGAGTATATAAAAGAGTTTGAAGGCCTTTTTTCGGACGAAATGTACAGTTATTTCGTTTACGATAACAATGGGAAGGATGAACCTCTGGGCGACATCAAATTTGAAGCCGACTTTGTCTCCAGGATAAAGAACGCCGCCGAAAAAAACTTTTCGGACTTCGAACTGTCTACATACATTTTGAATGAAAACGACGAAGATACAGGCATCCAAATAGACAGGCAGATCTATAAATCAGACGTGGAACAGCCGCAACTGTTTGTAGTAAATATCAAAAAAGATGATATAGTAAAACTCAAAGACGCTCATAAAATGCAGCTTGTTTTTAAATTCCAGTCCAGAATGGTAGAAGCATCGGACTACGTATTGATAGAAAACATATGGCTGAAACTGACCGGAGGCGTCTCCTTCAATATATAAAAACCATATCCACACCATTTAAAAAACCATGTATCATCTATTAAGATATTATTCAATGAAACAATTCACCATTCTTACCATATTCGTATTATTTGCAGGTACGACACTCATGGCGCAATCCGCCCGCAGCGACTATTTCATGCAAAACTCCTATACACGCTCGTCGATGAACCCGGCTTTCATGCCTCTTCAGGGCTATGTCGGCGTTCCCGCCCTGTCGGGCCTGGCGGTTGAGAGCCGCACAAACTCCCTGTATCTGGACAATTTCCTGTTTGACAAAAACGGCGGGAAAGTAACATTCCTGCACCCGTCGGTCAGCTCATCTGAATTTCTGGCCAATATGCCCGACATCAGCAACTTCGCGGTAAACATGAACTACCAGCCCATCTCCTTTGGTTTTTTCACCAGAAGCGGAGGATTCTGGAACTTCAGCATCGGAGTGAAGACGGTGGGTGACTTAAACATACCGAAGCCGCTTTTTGAACTTGCCAAAAAAGGTTTTACCTCAGAAGACCATGAAGTAAGCTATCCGGTGCGCGACCTCAGGATGTCGGTAAGGCTATATTCGGAAATAACAGCCGGATATGCACGCACGTTCCTTGACAACAAACTCTCTGTCGGCGCCAGGGCCAAGCTCCTCGTCGGCGCAGCCTACATCGACATGAACATCGAATCCCTTGACGTCACCGCCCGTAAAGACCGGTGGACGGCACGCTCGAAAGCGTACCTTAAAGGCTCAGGCATTAAAGCGAAATACGACGAAAACGGCTTGTTTGAATCTGTCGAAGACGACCTGTCAGGCGTCGGAGGGTTCGGACTGGGGCTTGATCTTGGAGCAGTCTACAACGTCTTTGACAGGGCGAAAGTATCCCTGGCGATAACCGATCTTGGATTCATCTCATGGAATAAGTCCTCTTCCATAAATTTAAAAACCCCCGAAACACTGGTCACCGTCTACCCCGGAGGAGAATCTGCAATGATAGAAGAAGACTTTGATTTTAAAGAAAGCTTCGACTCATCGATAGACGATATTAAAGAATCCATTAATTTCAAGGGATCATCCTCAAATGAAGGGCAGGTCACAACGTTGTATACGACGGTAAATGCAGGCTTTGAGTATGAAGTACTGCCGGGGAACCTGTCGGCCGGACTTCTGTCGTCTACCTATCTGGGAATGAAGACGGAAACGGAACTTACCCTTTCGGCCAACTATAATCCCGCACGGCTCAGATGGTTGTCGGCCGCCCTGACCTATTCATTCATGTATGGCAGGTTCAACACCTGCGGCATAGCTCTTCATCTGGCCCCGAGCAAAGTGATACACTTCTTCGTTGCAGGCGACTACATGGTACCCACAATAAGCGGACAATTCCTTCCCGTCAGGAGCAAAGCCGTCAACGTGCAGTTTGGCTTTGCCATACCGATAGGAAAGAAGCGTATAGATTAAATACACACATAATCTCCATCCGGAGGCTGCTCACGCAAAGTTTTGGCGTGGCAGCCTCTTTTTTTTTCATTTATCACATGGAGTGTTATCCGATGACTGCGGATATTTCGTCGCTACAGGGGCCTTCCTGAAGGCGGGGGTTGATCCAGGAGACCGACAGGATGATAGTCCTCGCCTTGTCATTGTGGCCAAAACAGAGCGTGCAACGCCGGCGTGAGGACAGTTCGGTGTGCCATGTGGTTTCGTCTTCAAACCGCCAGCGGATTTTGATGCCGTGGTAGCGCCTTGCATGAACGCCCGGTTGCGCATGTTTGTTGCGGACGGCGTACACAGTGACCTCATAATGATGGTGTGTGACATTGATAATGGGGACGTCTGCGGGCTCGGGCAGAAGCTGTCGCAGGGGGCGGGTGCGTGACCGTAGGTTCATTGCGGCCAGCGCATCGTCGGGCACCGAGGTATTGGTTACAAGGTAGTCTATAAAGGCCGACAGGAAGCGCCTAAGTTCTGCGAAAGCGGCTTTTTTGACCGTCGCCGTAGCGTGGTTACACGTGGAGGGGTTTCCGTTCGCATGGTATGCTTCTTCGGCGGTGGCCAGTAAGGACGACAGGATGTCAAGCCGCGCCTGGTCTATTTCCCACGTTACGGCATTAAGGCGGCATTGATCGCTGATTGATTTTGCAAGAGCTATAAACTGTTCGTCCGGCTTTTCAAGTGTTGCTGTCCTACTCATAATGTTTTTGTAATTAAGTGATTAAAGAAACATGTTACAATGTAAAAGAACGGAGTAAAGTTAAGCAAATTCTTCAAAAACTACATCCTGTATACAAAATTCTTGCGCAAGTTTCGTGGATTCTTGCGCAAGTTTCGTGGATTCTTGCGCAAGTTTCATGGATTCTTGCGCAAGTTTCATGGATTCTTGCGCAAGTTTCATAGATTCTTGCGCAGGTTTCGTGGATTCTTGCGCAAGAATTTGATGGTTTCAGACCAGTTTCACAGAATATGATATATAATATCAACGCCGTCACAGGTCGTAAGGTAAAATCAGGCGGAAAAATCCATTGCCCTGCACCTGACCTGCGTTGCATTATTTACTACATTCGCTTCCCAGTATAAACCTCTATTAATTAAATGAATTATGTATATCGAATCAAAGAACAGACATCCGTGGGCGCACGCGCTCACACTATGCATGCTGATTGCCGTCGCTACTTCATGCGTGCAAAAGGAATTTCCAGTAACAGAATCCATTCGCTTCAACCAGTTGGGGTTTTACCCCTCGGAAGAAAAAGTAGCGGTTATCTTTTCCGACACTGTCGGTAACCTGCCTTTTTCGATCCGGAACATGGCGAACAGGAAAATCGTCTACACCGGCGTCTCGTCGGAGCTTCGTTCATCTTCCTTCTCGGATAAAAAAACATCCGTGCTGTCGTTCAGCGACGTCACTGCCCCGGGGCAATACCGTATAGAAGTACCGGCAGTCGGACAGTCACACCAGTTCACTATCGGCGAAAATATTTTGCAGGATGTGTCGCTGGCCGGATTGAAAGCGTTTTACTATCAGCGGGCCTCGACGCCGGTTGAAGAAGTCTATGCCGGGCAATGGAACAGGCCCTCCGGGCATCCTGACGACCGGGTGATGGTTCATTCTTCCGCCGTCTCTCCCAACCGGCCCGAAGGTACGGTCATATCTTCCCCCAAAGGATGGTACGACGCCGGCGACTACAACAAGTATATAGTAAACTCCGGGTTCACGGTCGGCGTATTGCTCTCCCTTTATGAAGATTTTCCGGACGAAGTGAAACAGCAGGACGGCAACATACCTGAAAGCGGAAACGCAACGCCTGACCTGCTCGACGAGATTCATTGGAACATCGACTGGATGCTCACCATGCAGGACCCTGCCGACGGCGGTGTGTACCACAAACTGACCGAGCCTGAATTCGAAGGGTTCATTAAACCCACAGACTGCCAAAAACAACGTTACGTAGTAGCCAAATCGGTGACGGCAACCCTAGACTTTGCCGCATCCATGGCGCAGGCTTCACGGGTCTATGCCGGATACGGGGCCGACTATCCGGGTGTGGCTGAAAAAACGCTCAGTGCGGCGCGCGATGCTTTCAACTGGGCTTTGAAAAACCCGGACATCCTTTACCGTCAGCGTGATATGAATGAGAAATTCGACCCTGATATTACCACCGGGGAATATGGCGACCGCGCGGCGGGAGATGAATTTTTCTGGGCTGCCGTCGAACTGTATGTCACAACCCGTGAAGCAGGTTTTCTGAAAACAGCCATGGCATACGCACCCGAAACGTACAGGCTCCCTACATGGGGACGGGTGAGCGGACTTGGTGCATGGACGTTGTTGCGCTATGCCGGGTCATTGGAAGATGAGAGCGGAAAAGAACTGGCCGGCAAAATGCAATCGCAACTGCTTGCCTATGCCGACAGCGCCGCGCAAAACGTGGAGTCGGCGCCTTATTATGCGCCATATGGTCGCGAAGCGGGAGACTTCTTCTGGGGATGTAATTCCGACGCTGCGTCAAACCAGGGCATCACCTTCCTGTATGCCTGGATGCTGACAAAAGACAGGAAGTACCTTACTGATGCGCTTCGCGATATGGATTATATCCTTGGCAGGAATGCAACAGGGTTTTGCTATATAACCGGACAGGGATATAAAAGTCCGATGAATCCGCATCACAGGCTCTCGGCCAGCGATGAATTGGTTGATCCGCTGCCCGGATTCATGGTCGGCGGCCCCAATCCCGGCAAACAGGACGGGTGTGAATACCCCTCCGACATACCCGACGAGTGTTATGCAGACGTAACACCTTCTTATGCCAGCAACGAGATAGCGATCAATTGGCAGGGTTTATTCACCTACTTCTCAACGGCGTTGAACGCCTCCCTCCAAAAAGAATAATTATTCATCCAATTCATCGTAGCATGGTATGCTTCTGAGGAAGGTGTAGGTCTGAGTCCGGTAATCTATACGGCAGCAAAAATGCCGCAAGCCGTTGCTGACAGTCAGAAACCGCACCTTCAAAGCTGCGTTATAGCGGCTTATCTGGTCGAATACGGCCTTTTTTACAGCCAGGTCAGGGGATTTGTACTCTACGATCATCAAAGGGGCCAGGAAGCGATTATATATGATGGTGTCACAACGCCTTGTCGTAGCGTTCAGCCTGATGGTAATCTCGTTACCCATCAGGTTTTTCGGATAATGTTTTTCGGTAACCAGGTAATTTACGAAATGCTGCCGTACCCATTCTTCAGGAGTGAGGGCGACGTACCTTTGGCGAAACGGGTCGAAAATCATCCGCCGCCCTTCCTTTTCAGTCAGTCTGACATCGAACGCAGGCAAGTTCAGTACAGGCATGTATATTTTAATTATATTTGCAATCCGCTCATCAAAGGTAATTTATTTATGAAGACAAAACAGGAAATCGTTGAAAACTGGCTGCCGCGCTATACCGACAGGCCGCTGGAAGAATTTACCCAATACATCCTTCTTACTAACTTCACCCGCTATGTCGAGATGTTTGCCGACAGCTTCAGCGCCGAAATAAAAGGCCTTAAAAGTTCCATGCCTAATGCCTCCAATGGAGAAATGATGATCATAAACTTCGGAATGGGAAGCGCAAATGCTGCGACAGTGATGGACCTTTTGTCGGCCGTCAGGCCCAAAGCCGTGTTGTTCCTGGGCAAATGCGGAGGGCTGAAAAAAGCCAACAGGGAAGGAGACTTCCTCCTTCCCATAGCCGCCATCCGTGGAGAGGGCACATCCAATGAATACCTTCCGCCGGAAGTGCCTTCGCTGCCGGCGTTCTCCATGTTGCGCGCTATTTCGTCGGCCATACGCGACAACGGGCACGACTACTGGACAGGCACCGTATACACCACCAACCGTCGCGTATGGGAATACGACGACACATTCAAAGACTACCTTCGCCGTACTCACGCCACAGGCATTGACATGGAAACGGCAACCCTGCTCACAGCCGGTTTTGCAAACGAAATACCCACCGGGGCCCTCCTGATGGTATCAGACAAGCCAATGCAGGAGAGCGGAGTAAAAACGGAAGAAAGCGATAAAAGAGTTACACAACAGTTCGCCGCCGTGCATCTCAGGCTTGGCGTAGAGGCATTGCAACAAATGCTCGAGGGAAAGAAAACCATCCGCCACATACGGTTTAGCTGGTAGACTGCTCCTACGGATTATCATCAATAACAATCATGGCTAAGAAAGAAGAGGCTCTCTCGTTTGAGAGTATTTGTGACGATATAAAAGCAGGGAAATTCCATCCGGTATACATGCTGATGGGGGAAGAGCCTTTCTTTATAGACAGAATAACCGACCTGCTGATAGAAACCGTTTTGGAAGAATCGGAACGTGATTTTAATCAAACCATCCTCTACGGTGCTGATACAGATGTGGCAGCCATATACAATGCTGCCCGGCGTTTCCCGATGATGGCCGAACGGCAGTTGGTTGTCGTTCGAGAGGCGCAATTGCTGCGCGACATAGAAACATTGGCGAACTATGTTAAAAATCCGCTTATGTCTACCGTACTTGTTGTGAATTACAAATACAAAACGTTGGACGGGCGCAAATCGCTGGCTACAGCATCCGGAAAAGCCGGCGTCCTGTTTGATTCCAAAAAGATTCCCGACAGCAGGATGCCGGCATTTATCACTTCTTTTCTGAAATCGCGTGCAATAGCAATAGACGACAAGGGTGTTCAGATGCTTGCCGACTTCCTTGGCAACGACCTGAGCCGCCTGTGCAGGGAGTTGGACAAGCTGGCTATCTTACTGCCTGAAGACTCTCCAAAACGCATCACAGCGGATATGATAGAGCAAAACGTAGGCATCAGCAAAGAATATAACAGCTTCGAGCTTGTGAAAGCAATAGCCGTAAAAGACGTCCTGAAAGCCAACCGCATCATTCAGTATTTTGCCAAAAACCCCAAAGACAACCCCATGCCGGCAACTCTTCCGGTATTATTCAACTACTTTTCCAACCTGTTGATTTGCCATTATTCTTCCGACCGCTCCGAGAATGGCTTAATGAACACACTGGGCCTGCGATTTAGTATTCAGGTCAAAGACTATATTTTGGGCCTTAGGAACTATTCCGCCATGAAAGTATTCAATATTATAGGCGATATCCGCACCGCCGATGCCCGTTCGAAGGGCGTTGAAAAGGGCACCCTGACTGATGCCGACATCATGAAAGAGCTATTGTATAGAATACTGCACTAAATACTCATTCTCCCGGCATCCGGATATAATAATCACACTTTACAATCTCTCCGTTTATTATTGCTCAGTAGGAGGAAAGTAGCAAAGTATATTTTCCCCAACACCTAATCCTTAATCCAAACAGGGGTATCTTTTTCAAGGCGCATGTTCACTCATATAAACAGCCGGACAATGTGACATATCACATTGTATACTGCGAACACCAGAAAGAAGGGAATGTATACAAAATCAGATCATACACAAATGTAACACAAATAGAGGTGTATGAGTAGCTCTTTTATCGGTTACTTTTGTAGCCATGCATGTCTGTATGCATTCAGTTTGTGTCTATACACATCGGTAACATGCATGTATAACTGATATGTTTTTACAGCAAATATCTACTATATAATACTATAAAAACCAGTGAATTATATATTTTAGTTGAATACATGAATTAATAAGAGGGCAGGGTAGGGGATAGGTTTGTGAATTACATCCCTATAACAACTAAATAACGTGCTTTTATATCCTACAAATCTGTATTTTATTCAAATTAGTGAAAGTAACTGTTATACAGAAATACAGACAGAATCACTGGATATAATGCTCACAAATGATACATTTGTGGGCTTGTGTCACATTTGTATCTTTGTGCGTTTGCAAATATAAATCGCATCTCCTTGTCAGTGCAGTTTATTTTTGTGTCTTTTGTTTATTTGTGTATATTTGCACGGCTGCGGACAAAATGACAGTCTCATCACACATAAATAAAAGTGATTTCATATGAAAAACCGTATCTTACAAGTAATGCAGCGCGAAGGCTTAACTCCTGCTAAATTTGCGGCAGCGATTGATATACAGCGCTCGGCCGTGTCGCATATTACAACCGGCAGAAATAATCCGAGCCTTGATGTTATTATGAAAATCCTTGAAAAATATCCTTACATCGACCCGGACTGGCTGATATATGGGAAAGGAAATATGATGCGCAAAAATACGCCTCCGGTACAGACCGATTTGTTTTCGCTGGCGCCTTTAATTACGCCCAAAGTGACAGCAGCTCCCGAAAACCGCAGGGAAATTAAGGCTGAGAAACCTGTTGTCACTATTAAACAACCTGTACAAGAACCTGTTATTGTCAAAAAAAACGAATCCAAAAACGTAACTAAAATCATGCTTTTCTATTCAGATAATACATTCGAGACTTTTATTCCCGAGAAAATCAATAAAGACTGATCTTTACGCTAGGTGTATACTCCTGAATCGCATATCTTTGCGCGCAAAAGAAAGCAATATATGAAACTAACATGTAAAAACTATTTACGCCAAAGGCGATAAATAAAACGTACTGCGAGTTCCATACCTGCATTAATTAATATTTTATTCGTATGAAAAAATACATGCTTGATATGACGGTGAAGGAATGTATAAATATACATGCGAACCATTGCCTGCTGAAACTAATATCCGACTGTACGCTCCCTGGGACGTTGCCGGGACAGTTTGTGCAGGTACGGGTAGATAATTCACCTGCAACATTCCTGAGACGACCTGTTTCAATCCATTATATTGATGAAGTAAACAATGAACTGTGGCTGCTGATTCAAAAAGTTGGAGACGGCACGCGCATGATGTCAAAATGCAGGCCGGGCGACAGACTGAATCTTATCCTTCCGCTTGGTAACGGCTTTACAATCCCTCCCTGCACGGATAATGAATGCAAAAACCTGCTTATCGGAGGAGGAGTGGGGACCGCCCCGCTGCTGTTTCTTGGCGCACGTCTGAAAGCAAAAGGGCATAAACCTGTCTTTCTTTTAGGTGCACGTACACAAAGCGAACTTCTGCAACTACAATATTTCCAAGCCTTCGGAACGGTATATACCACAACGGAGGACGGCTCTTGCGGCGAAAAAGGCTTCGTTACCCGGCACTCTATCCTGAAAAGTGTCCGCTTTGACAATATATACACCTGTGGCCCCAAGCCCATGATGAAGGCAGTAGCGGAGTATGCCTTTTCCTCTTCCATCTCCTGTGAAGTATCACTCGAAAACACTATGGCGTGCGGTATTGGCGCTTGTCTGTGCTGCGTGGAAGACACCCGTGAAGGAAATATATGCGTGTGTACGGAAGGACCTGTATTTAATATAGATAAACTGAAATGGCTGAACTAAAAATAAACATCGGTAAACTGTCGCTGAAAAGCCCGGTTACAACGGCATCCGGCACATTCGGATACGGTATGGAATATGCAGACTTTATGGATATTGAACGCCTTGGCGGTATATTCGTGAAGGGAACTACTGCGGAGCCGCGCGAAGGGAATCCTTATCCCCGTATGGCGGAAACACCTGCAGGTATGTTAAACGCCGTTGGTCTCCAAAACAAAGGATCAGACTACTTTATTCATTCTATTTACCCGAAAATAAAAGATCTTGATACGAATATAATCGTAAATGTAAGCGGCTCTACCGTCAGCTCTTACGTGGCTTGTGCGGAAAAGATGGCTGCGCTGGAAAAAATACCGGCTATCGAACTTAATATATCATGCCCAAACGTAAAAAAAGGCGGTATGGCGTTTGGTGTGACCGCCACAGGAGCAGCCGAAGTAGTTCGCGCCGTGCGGGAAGTATATCCGAAGGTATTGATTGTAAAACTGTCGCCCAATGTGACAGACATTACCGAAATAGCTAAAGCGGTTGAAGCAGAGGGCGCCGACTCCGTCTCATTAATAAACACTCTGCTCGGTATGGCTATCGACGTCAATAAGCGGAAGCCCATATTATCCACCATAACCGGTGGTCTTTCAGGCCCATGTGTCAAACCCGTCGCCCTACGGATGGTCTGGCAAACATATAAGGCGGTGAAAATACCCATTATAGGGATAGGAGGTATTGCTTCATGGAAAGACGCCGTAGAATTCATGCTTGCCGGGGCTGCCGCCGTACAGGTAGGAACATCAAATTTCATCGACCCGGCCATCTCCATGAAAATAACCGGTGGAATACGCGAATACTGCGACAAATACGGTTTCAAAACCGCTGCCGAACTAACCGGCGCCCTGGAAATATCAGGAAACGTGTGAAGATACAAAGGTTTTATACCTGTTTGCTGCTGCGTTAAATATCTCTTCGTTGATGATATAATGTTTGTCAAAGAAAGCAGGTTCGACGATCAACCCCTTTTTCCGGATAGTTTTGTTCCACCGGCCCACAAGCGCTCCTTTATGCAAAACAAGCGGGAAAAAGACGCCTTGAGCGCTGTAAGCTTTAGGAATGTGAGGTGCGTCTAAAACAGCGCTACGGTCTTTATAGCTGATAATATATTCGTCATAAGACGGCAGAAGATGCAGTACTTCGTCTGCATAGACTTCCTTGCACGATTGATGTATAAATAATGTATGCTCACCCCAATGATCGGTAATCAATAGATGTTCTATCAATCGGGTAGCCTGCCGTGCTTCGACGACTGATAAACCCGACCACCATGCAAAATCATACAGGCTTGCAGGGGAGTGGCTTCTGAAATATTTCCCGGCAAGTGTGGCAAGGGCTTCTTCTCTATGCAGTTCCTTTGCCGGGGCGGCGCGTTCTTCCAGCAGGGCATAGGTCGATTTATTACCCTTGTCCACACCGCTGCATATAATTCCCTCTGCCTCGGCCCGCATCATAAAGTGAGTCATCCTCGACGTATCGGCCAACACACCCGCTCCAGCCAGTTCCAAAGCTATCTCTGTTCTGGTGAGGCTCCTGTTTCCTTCAAGCATTTTCTCTATCAGGCGATTGGTGTGAGCATACAGGCTTTCGGTTATTTCCAGCGCCTTGTCTCTTGTCCTGGCACTGGCTTTGATATGCCGCTCCGATAGTTTGAGCATCCAGCGAATATCTTCTGCAGATACTAAATGCCATGTAGGCCGCATGACATGCGAACGCAGTATTTCGCCCATTTCAAGTGCTTTTTCCACTGACTGAATCGTGGAGCCAGACTTTAATCGTATTCCCACAGCCCATTTACTCATAGGATAGTCCTGTGCCTGAATAGCGCCCATATACGATACAACGTCTTTAGAGTCGTCAAACAGCGGTCCGGACAACTGCTGGCTTGACATACGGATAGCTCTGATAGTTTTATTCATATTCATATATATATTTAATGAATTATAAGTCACGATAGATGTACTAATTAGTGCCCGGCAAAAGTAACAGTTTTTGTTTCATGAAAAATTTAAACAGACGACCGTATCTATGAGAGCTTTCTGCGGCGTTGACTGCCAAGAGATTAACCAAAGCTGTTGAAACTCTCGTTAGAAACTTGTTAGAAACCGTGTTAGGAAGTTGTTAAGCGTTTACATAGGGGTTTTTATCAGTGCCAAGTATAAAAGCAGTACGTTTGACATTCCAATTGATATGATATATGGCAGAAGGAACAAAAAATGTGAATGGTAGCAGAAAAAGCAAGCAAACGGCTGCGAATGTTATACCCGATACGGGACGCTTACAACCACAGGCAAGAGAGCTGGAAGAAGCAGTTCTCGGAGCCTTAATGCTGGAAAAAGATGCTTATTCCATTATCAGCGAGATATTAAAGCCGGAATGTTTCTACGACAGGGCAAACGAGATGATTTATTCTGCAATCCTGGATCTATCCATCAGTCAGCGCCCAGTAGATATGCTTACCGTTATCGAACAGCTTAAAAAACGTGGTGAACTGGAAGCTATAGGAGGGCCTTTCTATATCTCACAGCTTACCAGCAAAGTTGCAAGCAGCGCACATATAGAATATCATGCCCGTATCATTGCACAGAAATATCTGGCCAGGGAACTGATCTCTTTTACGTCTCAGGTGCAGGGGAAAGCGTTTGATGAAACGATTGATGTTGACGACCTCATGCAGGAAACGGAGGGTAAACTGTTTGAAATATCCCAACGAAACGTAAAAAAAGACGTTACTCAGATCAATCCTGTAATTAAGGATGCGATAGAACTGCTAAAAAGGGCGGCCGAACAGAAAGAAGGGCTTAGCGGATTACATTCAGGATTCCACGGGTTGGATAAGATAACCTCCGGATGGCAAAACTCTGATCTGATCATTATTGCAGCACGCCCGGCTATGGGAAAAACCGCTTTTGTCCTGTCAATGGCCAAAAGCATGGCGATGCACCATAACATACCGGTAGCCTTGTTTTCGCTTGAAATGAGCAATGTGCAGTTGGTAAACCGTCTGATCATAAATGTTACGGAAATTGCCGGTGAAAAGATTAAAAGCGGACGTCTGGAAAACTATGAATGGGAACAATTAGACTTCAAGCTCAAAGACCTTTACGACGCTCCTATATACATAGACGATACGCCGAGCCTTTCTATTTTTGAACTTCGTACAAAAGCTCGCCGACTGGTGCGCGAGCATGGCATAAAGTGCATCATAATAGACTATTTGCAATTGATGAATGCCAGCGGCATGACTTTTGGCAGTCGCGAGCAGGAGGTAAGTACCATCTCCCGGTCGCTGAAAGGATTGGCTAAAGATCTGAATATCCCCATAATTGCTCTTTCACAGTTAAACCGCGGAGTCGAAAGCCGCCAGGGGGCTGAAGGAAAACGCCCGCAGCTTGCAGACCTTCGCGAATCGGGCGCCATTGAACAGGATGCAGATATGGTATGCTTCATACACCGCCCTGAATATTACAAAATCACAGAAGATGAGAGGGGAAATTCGTTGCTTGGCATTGCTGAAATTATCATCGCCAAACATCGTAATGGTGCAACCGGCGATGTACGTCTCCGCTTCAAAAGCGAGTATGCTAAATTCATGAATATTGATGAAGATGTGAGTGTACGCGAGTTTACGTCCGGTATGAATAATACTGAATCCCTGCCGCCAATTACTCCTACGGCAGGGATTGATTTTCTTCGCCCGGCAGGCAGGGAAGAAATGCCATTTTAAGTTGCCTGCAATTTATTTTGTAATAGTTAGATTGCGGAATTCGATGTCTTTGCCTTCACTCTGCAACCCTATGTGCCCGCTTTTTACCTTATTGGTGCCGGTATTTTGATACACACCGTTGATATATACGGTGATAGTCCCGTCTTTAATAAATATATTAGCCTCATTCCATTCGCCAACGGGTTTTTCACTCGATGGATTCGTCTTTTTTACAGAAGGAAAGTTAGGACGGGGTATGCCGTGAGGTGCTTGAAACTCTGCCAGGTCGGAGCCGCCAAGCAACACAAAATCACCAGCATTACCGGCTGCCAACTGGCATTCAATACCGTTGGGAAACGGGTTTTTAGTATCTTCTATTAACAGGAAAATACCGCTGTTGGTTGCTTCTTCCGGCCAACGCCATTCTAAATGCAAGCGGCAATCGCCGTATTTTTCCTTCGTATACATATACCCTAATGGATTACCCTTGATATGGATAACTCCGTTCTGTACGTAATAGACCTGATTGGCTGGGACTTCGTTATTACCTGCCATGATAAAATTCCAGTTAGATAGGTTTTTCCCGTTAAATAATTTCTCTGTTTTCTGAGCAATCGCTCCATTGCTTACACAGAAAAGGGCAGATATAACTGCAGCTAAGATCGTTCTTGTTTTCATCGATTTAAATATTTAAATAATTAATTAGCCTTCAATAAGTTTACGATAACGTACGCGCTTGGGTTCTTCATTACCCTTTTGTTTTCGCTTGTATTCTTCATACTCCGAATACGAACCTTCGTAAAAGACCACTTCAGAGTTGCCTTCAAAAGAGAGAATATGTGTACATATACGGTCAAGAAACCAGCGGTCGTGTGAGATAACCACCGCGCAGTCGGCAAAGTTTTCCAGCCCTTCTTCCAAAGCACGTAGCGTATTTACGTCTATATCGTTCGTCGGTTCGTCCAATAGTAGCACGTTAGCTTCTGCCCTGAGGGTCAACGCCAGATGGAGACGGTTTCGTTCTCCACCGGAAAGCATGCTACAAGGTTTTTCCTGGTCGGCGCCAGTAAAGTTGAATTTCGATATATAGGCACGTGAATTTACTTCTTTTCCTCCGACACGAATAAACTCATGTCCGCCGGAAACGGCCTGATACACTGTCTTATCCGGGTCAATATCCGCATGCGTCTGATCGGCATAGCCGAGGGTAACTGTTTCACCGACCTCAAACGTTCCTTTGTCAATAGAATCCATGCCCATTATCATCTTGAAAAGAGTGGTTTTCCCAGCGCCATTGGGGCCGATAACACCAACAATCCCGTTTGGAGGGAGCACAAAGTCGAGGTTGTCAAACAATAGCTTTTCTCCGAAAGCTTTGGTAACCTGCCGTGCTTCAATGACTTTATTCCCTAAACGGGGGTCATTGGGTATAAAAAGCTCAAGTTTAGATTCGCGCTCCATCTGGTCTTCATTAAGCAGTTTTTCATACGAATTTAAGCGTGCCTTTCCCTTAGCTTGACGGGCTTTAGGCGCCATATGAATCCATTCAAGTTCGCGTTCCAGGGTTTTACGGCGTTTGCTAACCTGCTTTTCTTCCTGCGCCATACGTTTGGTTTTCTGATCAAGCCATGAAGAGTAGTTTCCTTTCCAGGGAATTCCTTCACCACGGTCTAATTCCAGAATCCATCCAGCCACATGGTCGAGGAAATAGCGGTCGTGTGTTATACAGATGACCGTTCCGGCATATTGTTGTAAGTATTGCTCCAGCCAATCTATAGATTCAGCGTCTAAGTGGTTGGTAGGCTCGTCAAGCAAGAGTACGTCCGGCTGCCTTAATAACAGGCGGCAAAGTGCCACACGGCGACGTTCGCCTCCAGATAGTGTGTCAATAATCTGGTCTTCGGGAGGACATCGCAAGGCGTCCATAGCACGTTCCAGGCGACTATCTAAATTCCATGCGTCCGTAGCATCTATCTTGTCCTGCAAGGCTGCTTGTCGGGTTATCAGGGCATTGATTTTGTCTGGGTCGTTAAATATTTCCGAATCACCAAACATTCCGTTCACTTTCTCATATTCGTTTAGCGCATCAACAATCTCCTGAACACCTTCTTGTACAATATCTCTAGCTGTCTTTCCGGCTTCCAATAGTGGGTCCTGCTCTAAGTAACCAACCGAATAATCCGGTAAAAACACCACCTCTCCCTGGTATTCTTTTTCTATTCCTGCAATGATTTTCAGCAAAGTTGACTTACCGGAGCCATTTAGTCCGATAATTCCAATCTTAGCTCCATAAAAGAATGAAAGATAAATATTTTTAAGAATTTGTTTTTGAGGTAGATAGTACTTATTTACTCCAACCATAGAGAAAATAATTTTCTTATCGTCTGCCATAATTACATTTGACTAATTAGTCATTCAAAAGTTAAACAATACTAAACGTATGTATTTTCGTGCAAAATATTATGCTGTATAACATAAAACACACTATATTTGCATTGTGTTTTTCATGGTATTAGATTTTAAGGTTAACAATGAAGATTGGTTGTCGGGATGACAACCTTTTCTTTTTTTGCCTAGTTCATTTTTTTTCATTTCACTAGCCAACAGATAGAACGCTCAAACGCAAGCTTGAAATTTTTATCGTTAAATATATCCGGTCCGTGACCTGTTACGATGCCAACTACTTTTGCCTTACCATAGGAATGGGTATACATAACTATCTTTTCACTCTCCGGATGGGTAGTTGTCCACAATGGGTGAATATCCGGCGACTTCCATAACCTGTCGTATATCTCGTCGTTAAAGACAAAGGTTTTATCCATACCCTGCGTTATAAAGTGTTGTTTATCTACTACTGTTATAGGGATTTCTTGTTTATGCTTATAAAAAGATACGCCATACTCTAAACCATCCACATCTTGTGAACTCATAAAATACTTCATTCCGGCAATTTTGGCAAATTCAGGCCATTTATTGTAAGTAAGCAATCCGTCATGTAAGACAAATACCGGCTTACCTTCGCTTACCACGTTTATGAGATCTTGTTGGCTTGCTTCCGGAAATTCATCTAAACAAATATCATAGAAAACTATCACATCATATTCATTAGAATGCTCCGGTTTGAACAACTCCTGCGATTCTTCGTTCGTATAGGATTTCCATTCTATATTTTCAGACTCTAATAATGGTGCGTACAATTCGTAATTGAATTCGGGGTTCATGCCGGAGATAAAAGCCAGTCGGATATTTTTTCCTTTGCCGTCACAACTACTTATCAGCAAAGAAAACGCAAACAATGCGCATACGAGATACAATGGATGTTTGTTCATTTTACAGGTATTATTAACAGTTTTAGATTTTTGAAAACAAAAGTAAATCAAATTGTTTAATTATCCAACAGCATAGGTCGGAAGTGGTTTTTCTACATTTGTATACCTAAATTCGGGATAAGAAAAGCGAAAAAAAGAGGTAAGCATCAAATATTTTTGTTATCTTTGAAGGTGAATATCAACTAAATAACAAAATAGTATGAGCATGTTTACTCCAGACAAAATTACCGGAATTTCTGTGTTGTGGACAATTTCTGCAGGAAATTCACCAAAGAGTTCAATAATCTCCAAATCCAGTCCGGCGATGGCAAAAGGCGCAGAAATCGTTCTCTGGAGATGGCCGATAGCGAAATCATCACCATCCTGATGCTTTTTCACTTCGGCACATTCCATAATTTCAAGCACTTTCGGAGAACATTTGAAGAAATAATTCCCCAGACAACTCTCATACAATCGTTTTATAGAAATTGAGCATAAGGTTTTTATCCCCATGATGTTTTGTATCAACATATAAATGATGATCTATTGTTGAAACGGGAAATAACTTTTTGAGTTATTCTCGTTTTAATAATTTGTGGATTCTATCAGACTATAAAACCAAACTTCTATCAATAGATTTTAATCCGACAAAGCTATGTAATTGTTCATTATTGGAAAAGCGATGAATATCACCCGTTTCCGTTAACAGGACAATCGCACCCAACAAACCTATTCCGGGGATTGACCTTAACAGAGCTACTTCCTTTTCATATTTGCCATTAGCCAGGGAAACAATTTGTCTTTCGATCCCCTGTCTGCATATAACTTTCCTGAGACACCACGAATGAAGCTCTCCATGGAAAGAGGCAGGCGGATCATCCACATTGCCCCGGGTAATAACAAAACTGATGATCCCGCCCTTATCATTAGAACCACCCTAATGTGCTCCTGCCTTTTGTTGCAATACCATCAAATACCCTGTTTTGATGCTCTCTTTTGATATGACAGATTTTCAATGCGGTCGAATCAATGAAGCTGATTCCGATATAGCTTCCCATGTCAGAAACAAAACCAATGGCAGGACAACCCTTTGTTGAAGTTCCACAAACCGATTGTAGGAAACCAGATCGGGGAATTCATCTCTCATGTGTTTGCAAACATAGAACAGGTAGAAGGCTGTCAGGTTTCGCATACCGCTTAAATGAAAAGCTGTCAGAATTATAACTTCACTGTCGCTTAGCCTGTTTGGCTTATTTCTGTGCTTTTTGCCATTATCTTTCCGTAAGACATGTTTTTAATTCTTTCGAAAATTCATCGCTTAGATAGAAAATCTCTGTAACTTCGTTTACTGTTAAGCAGCTTCCAGTAATCCGTATTTGTAGGTACTGCTGTTGTCTGGACGATACACTTGTAGATATTGTATCTTTAAAAAAAAGCCTTCCATTCAATTCGACAGAGAAAAACCAACAGGACAGTTGGAACTTTTTTATTGATCTCTCATGCCTGTTTTCTTTTCTTAACCATAACCTGCACTGACAGATTGGAGGCCGGGATACGCTTATTTTTATCCACTGTTGTCCGATAAAAGTATTTAATTGTCTGTTTCTCAATAATATATTAAAGAGTAGCCCTCCCTGTTTCAAAAGCGCTTTATGTTACAGTTAATCATACGATTATAATAGTTCTCTGAATTTTTTACCGGACAGTAGTGATTTTTATCCTATTCTCTTTTTATTATAACCCCTTATCCCGAATTCAGATTTGTATGGGTTATAGGGATAAACTCATTTAGAAATTATCACTTATCTTTGTCCTGAAATAAAAGTAATATATTGTATAATTCGTTACTTTGCTAGTAAGTTGGTAGATATAGATAGAATACCTTCGCCTTGTTATGTAATAGAGGAGAGTCTGCTCAGGAACAACCTTGCTTTAATTAAGCGCGTGAAAGAAGAGGCTAATGTGAATATTATACTAGCATTTAAGGCTTTTGCCTTATGGAAAGCATTTCCCATCATACGTGAATATATTACTTTTTCCACAGCAAGTTCTCCATACGAGGCTCAATTGGCCCATGAAGAGATGGCTGGTTTGGCACATACATATTCTCCGGCGTATACAGAAAATGATTTTCCTGTGGTATTGAAATACAGTAGTCATATTACCTTCAATTCGCTTTCGCAATTTGAGCGTTTTTACCCTATGATTCAAGCGTCGGACCAGAAAGTGTCTTGCGGATTACGTATTAATCCTGAATACTCGGATGTAGAGACAGAGTTGTACAATCCATGCGCACTTGGTTCACGCATGGGTATAACGGCGGAGCTATTGAGTAAGACTTTGCCGGAAGGAGTAGAAGGACTGCATTTTCATACCCTCTGTGAATCGTCATCATATGATTTGGAAAAAACATTAATGGAAGTAGAAAAACGTTTTCATCGTTACCTGCCCACGATTAAATGGCTAAATATTGGAGGTGGGCACTTGATAACTCGTAAAGGGTATGACACAAAACATTTGATAGGATTGCTACGATCATTCAAGTCCAAATACCCTAATCTGGAAGTCATAATAGAGCCTGGCAGTGCTTTTGTCTGGCAAACAGGTTTCCTGCTAACTACCGTAGTAGACATTGTAGAGAATCATGGAATTAAGACAGCAATCATAGACGCTTCTTTTACCTGCCATATGCCTGATTGCCTAGAAATGCCATACAAACCGGTTATTCGGGATGCTACGGATGCTATAGTCGGAAAACCTATTTATCGTATCGGCGGAAACAGTTGTTTGAGTGGCGATTACATGGGTGACTGGTCATTTGAAAAACCTTTGAAAGTGGGCGATAAACTGATCTTTGAAGATATGATTCATTACACACTGGTAAAAACGACGATGTTCAACGGCATACCACATCCATCCATAGCTTTATGGAGTAGAAACAACGAATTAATTATCTATCGTCATTTTGGCTACGAAGACTATAAGCAACGAATGAGTTAGGGCATGTTCACACAAAAAAAGGTATCGGTGATAAAAGCTAAATTTAAGACATTGAGGAACATAATATCAAGTTTGTCGTAACGGGTGCATACCCTGTTTCGGCGCTTATAGCGTTCTTTGTAATATTCCCAGGGCCTGAGACGATTTGATTTCGGTGGAACTACCGGTTCAAAACCTTTATATTTAACCAATCTGTGAGTCTCATCGTCTTCGTAGCACCTGTCCATTGCCATGAAAATATTCCCCTG
>JAISBL010000018.1 GCA_031266215.1 Tannerellaceae bacterium
AGCCGTCACGCCGACGGCAAGCGAGGCGAAGAACGAGACGGCGACCCAGTGCAGCCGTCCGGCTTCGTCGTCGGAATAGTAGTTGTCCATCCGGTAACGGAATTGCCGGTAGCTCCCGATAAACAGCACCGTATAACGTACGAGCAGCAGGGCGTACATTCCTGCAAAGCCGTAAAAAGCAATGTTGAAAAATGCTTCGGAACAGCAGGCGTAAACCGTGAAAAGGGCGGCAATAAACAGCAGGACGGCAACCGCTTCACAGAATATATACCGCCAGCCGGGAAAGCGGACATCCACCAGCGCAAGCATGGCAAAGGTGAACAGGAAGGCCTGCGAGGCGGCAATCGCCAGTGTAACGGTCTGTATCAGCGGAACATTCTGTACGGACGGGTCGCCGGAGAGGTATTCCACCACATTGACGGCGACGAAAAACAGGTAGGCACCAGCCATCGTGTAACGCGCCTTGCGGTAGTTACCCAGCAGTGCGCCGGCGGGTATGAACACGAACAGGAGCATCACGGCGCAGGCGAGCAGAAGCCCGCTTATCGCAAAAATGGAGATGTCTGTATAGAATTCGCTCATTATAATTAATAAAGAGGTTGACATAATCCGAATTATGTAAAGCTTTACATAACACGGTGAAGGGGCGGGGGCAATGACGGCTACAGGTGTGTAAGACGCCCTCACGGAGGCCCCACGGAGGCGTCTTTATATTGCGGATGTAGTGCGGAGGTGTTTTATCAGACGAGCGGCTTCGCCTGCCCACAGGGCTATGGAGGTGGCGGCGGTGATTAGCGCCCAGTCTTTCCAGCCCAGCGGGACGACGCCGAACATCTCGCCCCCGAATGTGACTATCAGGAATTGCCCTGCTACGATGAGGATGGCTACCGTAAGGAATGTGCGGCTGCTACGAAGGCCGGCGAGGGCCGACCTGCTTTCGCCGAAGGTTTTTGCGTTGAACATGTTCCAGAATTGCAGCATGACGAAGATGGTGAAGAAGGCCGACAGTTCGCGTGGAGTGATCCCCCCCCCGCTGTGTGTGAAGTATATCAGTACGCCCAGCAGTGCGACTACCATCAGAAGGCCTACTGTAAATATGTGCCACGCCATGGGACGCGAGATGATAAAGTCGCCGTCAGGGCCGCTCCTGCGTGGTTTATCCTTCATCACTTTCGGATTGGGGGGAAGCGAGGCTAAAGCCGCTGCCGCGAAGGTGTCCATTATGAGGTTGACCCATAGCATCTGGGTGATGGTGAGCGGCGAGCCGGCGCCAAGTAACGAGCCGACAAGTACAATAAGGCAGGCGGCTACGTTGATGGTGAGCTGGAAGAGGAGAAACTTCTGGATGTTGCGGTAGAGTGAACGTCCCCACATGACGGCGCGGGTGATACTGGCAAAGGAGTTGTCGAGTATGGTGATATCGCTGGCTTCTTTGGCTACGGCGGTGCCGTCACCCATCGACAGCCCTACCTGGGCGGCGTTGAGCGCGGGGGCGTCGTTGGTGCCGTCACCGGTGACGGCTACCACGGCGTTCAGCCCCTGCAGGAGGCGGACGAGGCGCTGTTTGTCGGTCGGCCTTGCCCGGCACATGATCCTGAGGCCGGGGATAAGTTCGGCCGCTTCCCGGTCTGACAGGCCTTCGAAAGCGGGGCCTGATATAAGGCTGCGTTCCGTGTCGGATTCTCCCCATATGCCTATCTGACGGGCTATCTCGCGGGCGGTGGCGGGTGTGTCGCCTGTCACTATCTTCACGTCTATACCGGCATCGAGGCAACTCCTGACGGCTTCGGGGACGTCGGAGCGTACCGGGTCGGAGATGGCTATGACGCCGATGAACGTCAGGCCCGGGGCTGCGGCGTTGAGGCGTCCGTTGCTGAAGCAGTCTTCCGCCGCCTCTCCATCTTCAAGTATGCGGCAGGCCATACCAAGGGTGCGCATAGCCTGGTTCTGCCATGCCAGCAACTGGCGCTCAATATCCTGACGGCAATCATCCACGCTACGCAGCGCCCCGTCGGAGGCTACATTGCGGCAGGCGGATAGGACGATCTCAGGAGCGCCTTTGACGTATAAGACCTTCTTCCCGCCATCAAGCAGTCCCGACGTTACCACCGTGGCCATGTATTTACGCTCTGTCGAGAAGGTCAGTTGGGCCTCAACCTTCACCTTTTCGCGCAGGGCGAGATAATCCTCGCCACGGCTGTCGAGCCACAGGAGCAGGGCGGCCTCGGTAGGATTGCCGAGTGCTTTCACACGTCCGCCGGAGCGGTCAAGGTAGGCGGTAGAATTAGCAGCGATGCCTTCCTTTATGACAAGGCTGAGACGGTCGCCGTCATCCAGGCGCTGATCGCGCAGGTTGTAGAAGTTGGTTTCGTGCACCTGCATCTGGTTTTGCGTGAGCGTCCCGGTCTTGTCGGTGCATATGACGGTGGCGGCCCCCATCGTTTCGCAGGCGTGCATTTTCCTTACGAGGTTGTTGGTCTTTAGCATCCTGTTCATGCTTAAGGCCAGACTGAGCGTGACGCTCATGGGAAGGCCTTCGGGTACGGAGACTACTATCAGCGTGACGGCCGTCATGAAGATGTTGAGCAATTGCCCGATCAGGTCCATTACAGGGAGCGAAGGAGAGGCCGCAAGGAGTTTGACCGTAAGGACGGCAAACGTAAGTCCCGCCAGAGCGTAACCTGCCCGGCTGATAACCCTGGCCAGTCCTTTGAGCTGTATTTGCAGCGGCGTGGCGACGTTATTTTCTACCAGCGAGCCTTCGTAGACTTTGCCGTAGCCGGTGGCGTCGCCTACCTGTTCGACAACAAACACCCCGTGCCCGTCGGCTACGGTGGAGCCGCGCATCACGATGTTTGAGGGATAGGTGGCCGAAGGGTCAAAGTCTTCTTCCCTGGTTGTTTTAGACGTGACAGGCTCTCCGGTGAGCGTCGATTCGTTAACCTGTAGCGAGATGGCCTCCAGCAGGCGCCCGTCGGCAGGTACTTCTTCGCCCGTTTCCAGAACAACTATGTCGCCCACCACGACGTCGCGGCGCGAGACCGTCGAGACGTTACCATCGCGTATGACCTTCACCTCTGTATCATCGTTCACCGTGTTAAGCGCCTCAAAGGCCCTGTTGGCCCTTGCTTCAAAGGCGAAGGCCACGACGCTGGCCAGTATGATGGCGAAGAAGATACCGGCCGGCTCCAGGAAGGCTCCCGCCCCTCCCGACTCAGGCCCCCAGCAGTGTACGGCGGCGATGATGAGTGATAGCAGCCAGGCGACCAGCAGTATGCGTATTATGGGATCGTCCAGTTTCTCGAGGAACAGTTTCCATGCCGGTGTCCGGGGAGGAGGGGTGAGTGTGTTGTCGCCGTACTCTTTTCTGCTCTCTTCAGCTTGCAGAGGGGTGAGGCCCCTCCATTGTTGTTTCTTCTCCATGTCTTTATTTTTCAGTTAATCGTTGTTTACGGGTTAGAGGCCATTCTACATGAGCGTGCCGGGTATCAGATTATACGTACAATCCAATGCAATGCAGCGCCGCCCCTGACGGGCGTTGCGTTGTGCCATGCGCCGGCGCAGCCTGTCGGCTACCACGTGGTTTTTGACGCCCCACGAGGGAGCTATGAGCAGTTCGGCAGGCGACTGCGAGACGAAGCGTTCTATGGCTATGGCGGGGTTCAAGCGCTCTGCAAAGTCGATGGCAAGGTCTATGTATTCGTCCAGGCCGGGGAAGTGAAAGTCCTGTGGCCGTGAAGCATATTCGCGGGCCATGCGGGTGTTTCGTATCAGTTGCAACTGATGCAGCTTGACGCTGGTCAGGGGCAGGCGGGATAGTGCGTCGGCGTGGCCGAGAATGTCGTCCCTGCTTTCGCCCGGCAGTCCGAGTATAAGATGGGCGCCTGTATAGATGCCTTTTGCCGCCGTACGCCGTATGGCATCTTCAGACTCGGCGTGGGTGTGGCCGCGGTTGACGCGGCTAAGAGTAGAGTCCAGGGTGCTCTCGACGCCGTATTCTATGAGTACAAACTTAGTCCGGGAGAGCCTGCCCAGGTAATCCAGCAGGTCGTCGGGCATACAGTCGGGGCGGGTGCCTATTATCAGTCCGACCACCCCGGGGAAAGCCAGGGCCTCCTCATATTTGCCGACGAGCTTCTCCGTCGCGTCATAAGTATTGGTGTAAGCCTGGAAGTAAGCCAGGTATTTCATCTCCGGATATTTGGCCGAGAAGAACCGTACGCCATCCTGCATCTGCCTGCTCACCGACCGGGAGGTATGGCAGTATCCGGGGACAAATGTCTGATTGTTGCAATAAGAGCAGCCTCCCCATCCCCTGGTCCCGTCACGGTTAGGGCAACTGAAGCCTGCGTTTATCGATATCTTCTGCACCCTGAAGGGGAATGTTTCACACAGAAAGCTACTGAAATCCCTGTATCGTTCCATCCGCCTTTATTGTTTCTTCTTAATCCACCGGTCGCCGATGCGGTATACCGGATACCATGCCGAAAGGAAGCCAATGCCCAGTACGGTGACGAGTATGACGCCCAGGTCGGCCGGTTTCACCAGCACCGGGTAGCTGTCTATAACGAAGGCGCCGGGTACGCCCATGCTGATAAGTCCGAACTCCTGTTGCGCCAGGCAGAGCGCCAGCCCCGACACGACCCCTCCCAGGGCGCCGGCGCCGGAGATCATCCAGCCTTCGAGGAGGAAGATGCGCCGTATAAGGCTGTCGTCGGCCCCCATAGTGCGAAGGGTGTTAACGTCGGCCTGCTTTTCTATCATCAGCATAGACAGGCTGCCCACCATGTTGAAGAGAGCTATTGTGAGGATAAAGCAGAGGATCAGGAATATCATCCACTTCTCCGACTGCATCATGCGGTACGACACATCCTGCTGCTCGTAGCGGTCGCTCACCACGTAATCTTCGCCAAGCGTAAGGCGTATCTGTTTCTTCACGTCGGGCAGGGAGGCCTGCCGGCTAAGGGACAACTCTATGGCCGACACCTCGCTCCCGTAGCTGAAGAGGCGGCGGGCCGTAGCGAGCGGCACTATCATGAAAGCCTCGTCGTAAGCCTGCTGGTTAGTTCTGAATACGGCTGCTATGTAGGCGTATTCTACATTGAACGAGGTAGAGGGGTTAGACATGTTGACCTGCCCCTCACGCTTTGGGGCGTATAATTCAAGCGGGGCCACGAAGCCGGCGTTGATGCCCAGGGCGCCGGCCAGTCCGATGCCGGGAGAAGCGTAATCAGTCACTTCGTCGCTTAGGACGAACTGCCCGTCTATAATGATATTGTCAATAGACGTAAGGCTGCGGTAATTCTCGTCCACACCCTTTACCGTGCCTATCACCTGACGCTCATTATAGCGTATGAGTGCGTTATCCTGAAGCGTTTCGCTCCATACGGCTATACCCTCCAGTGAACGGAGCTTCAGTATCTCTTCCCTGCCGGGGTCGATCGTTTTACCGCTTGCGGCCGTTATCTTAAGCTCCGGATCAAGGGTGCTGAACATGGAAAAAATCAGGGTGTTGAAGCCATTCATGACAGACAGTGCGCACACCAGCGCCGCCGTAGCCACAGCCACTCCGCAGACCGATACCAGGGAGATGACGTTAATGGCATTGTGAGACTTCCTGGACAGGAGGTAGCGCCGGGCGATGTAAAAGGGGAAGGTCATTTACTGTCTGAGCCTTCGTGGCCCCCGGCGGGAAGTTGGGTATTAAGTAGCGAATCGATGTTTTCGATGTAATCAAGCGAGTCGTCAATGAAGAACGACAAGTCGGGTATCTTGCGTAATTGCAGTCTCACGCGCTGCCCCAGCTCATAACGGACAGACTTTACGTTGGCCCTTATGCTCTCAAGCACCTCTTCGCCCTTCTCCGAGGGAAAAATGCTCAGGTAGGCCTTTGCAACGCTCAGGTCGGCGCTCACCCTTACCACGCTGACCGATATTATCATTCCGCGAGTGGCCTGCGTCTGCCGCCTGAATATCTCACTCAGCTCCTTTTGAAGGAGCCGTTCTATTTTACTCAATCGTTTTGTTTCCATATAGTTTTACTTTTTCCAGATTATTGTAAGCCCGTCGCGCAGAGGCAGTATGACTTTCTCCACGCGGTCGTCGTCTCTTATTTTATCGTTGAAGCGCATAATGCCAAGGGTCTGCTTATCAGCCGGCGGCGGGGTTGCCGCCACCTTGCCGTCCCACAGGGTGTTGTCGGCCACTATCACACCTCCGGGACGGAGGTATGGGAATACCAGGTCGTAATAGTCGGCGTACCGTTGCTTGTCAGCATCAATGAATACCATATCCAGCGTCTCCCCGAGCGAAGGTATGACGTCCATCGCATCCCCGAAGTGCACCTTTATCTTCTCTCTATGCGGCGAGCGTAGTATGTACTTCATCATGAAATCCTCCATCTCCTCGTCTCTCTCTATGGTATGTATCATGGCGTCGCCGGTTATACCTTCAGCCATGCAGAGGGTGGCGTACCCTGTATAAGTACCTATCTCGACTATCCGGCGTGGGCTGACAAGGCGGCAGAGCATCTTCAGTATCCGCCCCTGCAAATGTCCGGCTATCATGCGCGGGCGGAGCAGGTTCACGTGAGCGTCGCGGGTGAGCTCCTGCAGCAGTTCGCCCTGCTGGTCGATGTGCGAAAGGAGGTATTCGTCCGCCGGGTTCATTCCATGAAGGTTGGGAGGATATAAGTATCTGCGGCGTCAAGTATCTTACCCACGTTATTGATCTCCAGGAAAGACGTTCCGCCGCCTTCGCCGAAGCTGCCGCTAAGGTAGGCCACCATATTGTTGCGGGTGATATGTCCGCTGTTGATCAACTCGTTCAGGGCGTTATAGAAATACGTGCGCCGGCTGTCCACGCTTGGCTGGTGTACGGCCCAGACCCCGTAGGAGAGCGACAGGGTGCGCATCACGTCGTCCCTGTAGCAGATGGCGTACACGGTGGCCGTGCCGCGGAAGGCGGCCAGATAGCGCGCCGTGCGCCCGGTAATACTGTCGGTGATGATGGCCTTTACGTGCAGCTTTGACGATGACCTGACGGCCTGCTTTGCCAGAAAGGAGGTCACGTCAAGATCATTGCCCCCGAAGGGCACCCGTATATCATTAGCCGCCAGCTTGGTCTTTTCAGACTCGTATATCACTCTGGTCATCGTCTGTACGGCTTCCAGCGGATATTTGCCATAGGCCGTTTCGCCGCTCAGCATAAGCGCGTCGGTACGGTAGTAGATAGCGTTGGCAATGTCGGTCACTTCCGCCCGCGTCGGCCGCGGGTTGTTTATCATGGAGTGAAGCATCTGTGTAGCCACTATGACCGGCTTCTTCACCTCCACGCACTTGCGTATCAGTACACGCTGTATGCCCGGTATCTTTTCGGCCGGCACCTCTATGCCCAGGTCGCCGCGGGCTATCATTATGCCGTAGGCTGCTTCGAGTATCTCGTCTGTGTTATCCACGCCCTCCTGGTTTTCTATCTTGGCGATGATCTTTATGGGGCTTTGATGCTCGTCAAGTATACGTTGTATATCCAGCACGTCCTGCTTGTTTCGCACAAAGGAGTGGGCTATGAAGTCTACCTTATTCTCGATGGAGTACATTATATTATCGCGGTCTTTTTCGGTCAGCGAAGGCAGATTGATGCGCACCCCCGGGACGTTGACGCTCTTGCGGCTGCCAAGCGTGGCGTCGTTCCTGACTTCGCATACCAGGTATCCCGGCTGTTTGTTCATCACACGCAGTTCAAGGTCTCCGTCGTCTATCAGCATATCGTCGCCCACTTTCATATCATCTACAAAGCTACGGTAAGACACGTTGATACACTCGCGGGTAGTCTCGACATCAGGGTCCCCCTTCACCTTCACGAGGTCTCCCGTCACGAATGTGATGGGTTGTTCAGACGTCGTAGTGCGTATTTCAGGCCCCTTTGTGTCCATCAGTATACCTATCCTGTCGGACACCTGCCGGATATTTCGGATCACCTTATCGAACCCTTCTTTGTTCATGTGTGCCGAGTTGATACGCACAACGTTCATTCCCGCCTTGTAGAGAGAGCGGATAAAGTCTGCCTCGCAACGCTGGTCGGAGATAGTCGCCACGATTTTCGTTTGTTTTAGCATATGCCTGATTTCAATTATCTTAATGTTCAAATATCTGTCTCTGTGGCGTCGGCATGAAGGATAGCTTCCACCGCCAGGCGGTAAGAGTCTGTTCCGAATCCAAGGATCACCCCGGTGCATGCGGCCGAGATCATCGACGTGTGCCGGAAAGGCTCTCGCGAATGCACATTTGAGATGTGCACCTCTACGACAGGCGTTTCCACGGCATTTATAGCATCGTACAGTGCTATGGAAGTATGCGTATAAGCCCCGGCATTGAGTATGATGCCGGCGTACGTATTGCCGAATCCTGCCTCATGTATCATGTTTATCAGTTCGCCTTCTATATTGCTTTGGGAGTAATGGATCAGACATTGGGGATACCTTGTGCGCAGCGTATCGAGGTATTCCCCGAAAGAGGCGTTGCCGTAGACTGTCGGTTCACGCCTGCCCAGCAGGTTTAGGTTCGGGCCGTTAATTATCCGGATCGTCTTCATTGTGATACTATTATGTTTGTTGTGATGTTTTTTATCGCCCCCGCAAAGGTAACAATTTATTGACAGGGTGTATTATATCATCCCCGCGAGCCTAGGGCAACCGCATCAAAATAAGATTTTCAAGAAGTTATACCTTTGTCGTATGAAACATTCCTTATCCCAGTATTTTGAATCGGTACCCGATCCTCGTGTAGTTGGTCGTTGCGATCAT
>JAISBL010000037.1 GCA_031266215.1 Tannerellaceae bacterium
TGATCGCAACGACCAACTACACGAGGATCGGGTACCGATTCAAAATACTGGGATAAGGAATGTTTCATACAACAAAGGTATAACTTCTTGAAAATCTTATTTTGATGCGGTTGCCCTAATCTTTTAGAGCCCTATTGCCCCCGTGTGGAAAATAATGTGTAATATTGTGCCTGTAAAAACATATAAACAGATATTTTATGATCAATGCAGCGTATGCATATTATACGTGGGCGTTAACGCCCCACCTCCTCCCAAACCCGCTATACGTACCGTTCCATACGGTCATTTTTTCCTGATTCATACATAATACATATTTTATTATACATAGATTAAAACACAATACCGATGAAAGTATTAAAGTTCGGCGGGACATCCGTAGGTTCCGTGTTGAGCATTTTAAATGTGAAGAAGATCGTAGAGGCAGCCGTACAGGAAGAGCCTTTAGTTATCATTGTCTCAGCCCTGGGAGGAGTGACAGACAAACTGCTTGCCACTTCGGCCCTCGCGTCCGGAGGCGATGCCGCTTATGAGAGTGAACTGTCTGATATCATCACCCGCCACCTGGAGATTATAGACGGCGTAATAACGCAGGCAGGACCGCGGGCCGAACTGAGGAATGAGGTAACGGGCATGCTCGACGAGCTGTCTAATATATTGAAAGGTGTGTTTCTTATTAACGACCTTTCGGCCAAGACCTCCGACACTATCGTGAGCTATGGCGAACGCATATCTTCACTTATCCTTTCGCGCGTGATAGAAGGCGCACGGTTGTTTGACTCGCGCAGGCTTATAAAGACTATAAAGCAGTTCAACAAGCATATTGTAGACTTTGAACTGACCAACCAATTGATAAAGCAGGCTTTTACGCCTCTGCCGCGCGTCTCGGTCATACCGGGATTCATATCCTCAAGCCGCGAAAACGGCGAGGTGACCAACCTCGGGCGCGGAGGCTCCGACTATACGGCGGCAATACTGGCTACGGCGCTGGACGCTTCGGTACTGGAGATATGGACAGACGTAGACGGCTTTATGACGGCCGACCCGCGCGTGATAAGTTCGGCCTACGTAATAGACCGGCTGACTTTCACCGAGGCTATGGAACTGTGTAACTTCGGGGCCAAGGTGATATACCCGCCAACCATCTACCCGGTATATCATAAGAATATACCCATCCGGATACGCAACACGTTCAACCCCTGCGCTCCGGGCACTTATATATCCAAAGAACGCAACGACACCGGCAAGTCCATGATCAAGGGTATATCCTCCATCAACGATACCTGCCTCATTACGGTGCAGGGACTGGGCATGGTGGGTGTGATAGGCATCAATTACCGCATCTTCAAGACTTTGGCGAAGAATGGGATAAGCGTGTTCATGGTCTCGCAGGCCAGTTCCGAGAACAATACAACCTTTGCCGTCTGTAACGCAGATGCAGACCTGTCGGTGACCGTCCTGAACGAAGAGTTCGCTCTCGAACGCTCACAGGGTGAGATAAGCGATATAGTGGCCGAAAAGGAGCTTGCCACCGTCGCTATCGTAGGCGAGAACATGAAGCGCACACCCGGTATAGCCGGCAAGCTCTTCGGTACGCTGGGACGGGCCGGCATAAGCGTTATCGCCTGCGCCCAGGGGGCGTCGGAGACGAACATCTCTTTTGTAATCAACCTCAGGTACCTGCGTAAGGCGCTTAACTCGATACATGATTCTTTCTTCCTCTCAGAATACAAGGTGCTCAACCTTTTTATAGCCGGCGTAGGTACGGTAGGGGGGAAGTTGCTGGAGCAGATACGCATACAGCAGTCAATGCTTATGGAGCAGAACGCGCTTAAGCTAAGTGTCGTGGGAGTGGCTAATTCAAAAAAGCTGCTGCTCTGCCGCGAGGGGTTGAACCTCGACGGCTGCATCGCCGAACTGAGGGAGAACGGCGAGGCCGGTTCGCCGCGCCATCTGTGCGAGGAGATACTGAAGATGAATATCTTCAACTCCGTCTTTGTAGATTGCACCGCCAGTCCCGAAATAGCCGGCATATATGAGGAGTTGCTGAAAAATAACATCTCGGTGGTTGCCGCCAATAAAGTGGCCGCCTCTTCGCTGTACAGCAACTATGTGAGGCTAAAGGAGACGGCCCGTCAGCGCGACATAAAGTATTTGTTTGAGACCAACGTAGGCGCCGGGCTCCCGATCATTAATACCATGAACGACCTTATAAACAGCGGCGATCATATCCTGCGGCTGGAGGCGGTGCTGTCGGGCAGCCTCAACTTCATATTCAATACCCTGAGCGCCGATATACCCTTCAGCCGGGCCATTATGATGGCCAGGGAGGCGCGTTACGCCGAGCCTGACCCGCGCATTGACCTGAGCGGCAAAGACGTTATACGCAAACTGGTCATACTGGCGCGCGAAGCCGGGTACAAGGTTGAACAGGAAGATGTGAAGCTGAATATCTTCATCCCCGAAAAGTACTTTGAAGGCGCGCTCGAAGATTTCTGGAACAACATAAGGGAACTGGACGCCGACTTCGAAGCCATGCGCAAAAGGGTGGAGGCCGAAAAGAAACGCATCCGCCTGGTGGCAAAAATGGAGAAAGGCGACTGCCAGGTAGGCCTTCAGGAGGTAGACCGCTTCCATCCCTTCTACGAACTGGAAGGGAGCAACAATATTATCATGATCTCTACCGAGCGGTACAACGACTATCCGATGATCATCAAAGGCTACGGGGCCGGCGATGACGTGACGGCCGCAGGCGTATTCGCCGACATCATATCAATAGCTAACATACGGTAGGACTAATCCGTACAGGAAAATGAAAAGTATCATCATTTTAGGAGACGGGATGGCCGACGAGCCTGTCGCGGCCCTGGGAGGAAAGACGCCTCTGCAATATGCCGTCACTCCCTGCATGGACACTCTGGCAAGGCTGGGGGTCACCGGGCGGCTGAACACTGTGCCCGAAGGGTTTCTCCCCGGGAGCGAAGTGGCCAACCTCTCTGTTTTAGGCTACGACCTGCCAAAGGTATACGAGGGCCGGGGAGTGCTTGAAGCTGCAAGTATGGGCGTAGAACTGCAACCGGGTGAGCTTGCACTGCGCTGCAACCTTATATGCGTGGAAGGCGGCGAGACGATAAAGAACCATTCTTCAGGGCATATCAGCACCGGGGAGGCGGGAGAACTTATCGCTTACCTGAATGAAAAGGCGGGCTCCAGGCGGATAAGGTTTCACGCCGGGGTATCATACCGCCACCTGCTGGTTATCGGGGGAGGCGACAAGCGGCTGGACTGCACTCCGCCGCACGACGTACCCCTTCATCCTTTCCGCCCCCTGCTGGTAAAGCCCCTGGATGCCGGGGCCGAAGAGACTGCCGGTCTGCTGAACCGGTTGATCCTCAGATCGCAGGAGCTGCTTGCCGATCATCCGGTAAACCTCCGCCGGACAGCTCTTGGGAAAGACCCTGCCAACAGCATATGGCCCTGGTCGCCCGGATACCGCCCGGCGATGCAGACCCTCAGCGAGATGTATGGAACAGGCAAAAGCGCCGTCATCTCAGCCGTAGACCTGATCAGGGGCATCGGAGTATACGCCGGCATGGAGGTCATTCATGTGGAAGGCGCCACCGGCCTGTATAATACAAACTACGAGGGGAAGACCGGAGCCGCACTGAAGGCGCTTAAGACAAACGACTTTGTCTACCTTCACATAGAAGCCAGCGACGAGGCGGGGCACGAGGGTAACGTGGCTCTTAAGGTTGAGACTATCGAGAATCTCGACAGCCGCGTCGTACGGCCCATCTACGAAGCCCTCCGGACATGGGACGAGCCTGTGGCCATCGGCATCCTGCCCGACCATCCTACCCCGTGCGCAGTACGTACGCATACGGCGCAGCCCGTCCCGTTCCTGATCTATAAGCCCGGACAAGAGCCGGATTCCGTCACCAGATATGATGAGTTCTCAGTGAAAAACGGTAAATTTGCCGTACTGAAAGAAAATCAATTCATTAAAGAACTGTTAGGACATGAAATATTACAGCACGAATAAAAACGCCCCCCTCGCCTCGCTCAAGAGGGCCGTCATCAAGGGACTGGCCGGCGACAAAGGTTTGTATATGCCTGAAAACATAGACCTCATGAAGGATTTTGTGATCGGGGAGATGAAAGATATGACGTTCCGTGAAATAGCCTGTGTGGTAGCGCAGACCCTGTTCGGCGACGACGTCAACGGCGATACGCTTGACCGGATAGTCGCCGACACCCTGCCGTTCGATACGCCTGTGGTACACCTGCATGACAACATCTACTGCCTCGAACTCTTCCACGGCCCCACGCTGGCCTTCAAAGACGTAGGGGCGCGCTTCATGGCCAGGCTGCTGGCCTATTTCATAGACAGGGAAGGCGTAAGGGATGTGAACGTATTAGTGGCCACTTCGGGCGATACGGGAAGCGCCGTGGCCAATGGCTTCCTCGGCGTAGAGGGCATCAACGTGTATGTGCTTTACCCCAAAGGCAGGGTGAGCGCTATACAGGAATGTCAGTTCGCCACCCTTGGGCGTAACATAACCGCCCTGGAGATAGACGGTACGTTTGACGACTGCCAGGCGCTTGTTAAAGCCGCATTCATGGACGAGGAAATGAACGAACATTCCAGGCTGACGTCGGCCAACTCCATCAACATCGCCCGCTTCCTACCCCAGACGTTTTATTATTTCTACGCCTACGCGCAACTGGATAAAACCGGCATGGCCGACAAGCTGGTAGTAAGCGTGCCGAGCGGCAACTTCGGCAATCTTACAGCCGGACTTTTCGCTCACTGGATGGGCCTGCCCATCAGGCGTTTCATTGCCGCCAACAACCGTAACGACGTCTTCCTCGATTACCTGAAAACAGGCGTCTACACGCCCCGCGCATCCGTCTCGACGCTGGCCAATGCCATGGACGTGGGAAACCCGAGCAACTTCGCCCGCATCATGGACCTGTTCAGCATATACCCCAAGCCGTACGAAGCCATACGTAAACGCATCTCCGGCTATCGTTATACCGACGAAGACATCGCCGGCACAATGCGCCGGGTATACAAAGAATACGGTTACGTACTGGACCCTCACGGAGCCTGTGGATACCAGGCGCTGGCCGACTACAGGCCGGCAGACTCCGAAACCGGCCTTTTCCTCGAAACCGCCCATCCGGCCAAGTTCAAAAGCGACGTAGACAGGATACTGGGCACAGACCTGGAAATACCCGCCCGGCTACGCGCCTTTATGGATGGCGAGAAGCAAAGCATTCCGCTGGGCAGGGATTTTGAAGGCTTCAAAAAGTACTTCCTCAGACAATAAGTCTCACGCACGTTCGCGTTTCAACTGGCTCGACTGATGACGGTATTCGGTAGCGCTCATGCCGGTTGCGTTCTTGAAAAACCGGCTGAACATGGCCTGTTCTTCAAATCCGAGAAGAATAGATATTTCCTTTGACGACTTTGAGGTGTAATAAAGCAGTCGTTCCGCTTCGGCAACGATACGGTTATGTATCACTTTGATTGCCGACGGCTGATGATAGTATGAGAGGATGTTGGCAAGCGTCTTCGACGATTTATGAAGCATGTCGGCATAGTCCTGCACCTGCTTCTTGTCCCTGAAGTGCTCGTCTACCAGTGCATAGAACCTGCGCATTATCTCAAAGCGTATACAGTGATGGGGGAGTACGCCGTGCTTGTTGCGCGCCAGGCGGCAGCAGATGATGATGGTCCGCTTGAGTATGAGGCGGAGCATCTCGTCCTGCATGGAGTCGTGGACGGAAAGTTCTTCAAGGAAAGCGCCGGTCATCTTATATAGTTTTTCAGCCTCTCTTTCGCTCACGCGGAAGCTGATCACATTAAGCGATCCGTTGAAAAGCAATCCGTTGCAAAACACCTCGCTGTCGTGGTCTATTATATGATAGAAGCGGTTATTAAACAGCATTGTGCGGTAACTGCCATCGATCCTCCCCAGTTTCAGGTGGTGGAGGTACGAGAGCGACACGATCTCTCCGGCGTGGAACGTGAAACTTTCATGGTTAATGATCAGTTCCACCTCTCCGTCGGTGATCCAGATAAATTTGTAAAGCGTTTTATCACGCAGTAGTTCTACTTCTTTCTCAAGCGTATCACATAGAATAAGCTTGCTTTTTACTTTCGGGTTTTCATACACAAATTTCATGGTTGCAGTTTGTTTAGTTGAGCCCCTAAAAGTATAGATTATTTTCAAACAACTTACATCAAAGTTACCGGGATGAATCCAACGTAAGGTTATGCAATTCTCCCTCTGAGGGGGCAGATTACCCTGTTAAAGCGGTTACGCAATATTCAACAGGCGGCCGTACACTGCAAAAGCCGGAGGTTACTGTATTCCCGGCGCCCCCTTCTCTGCGTCTGCTATGCGCGCCCTTCCTCCTGAATTCCTTATACACTACTTTATAAACACTTCACACACTACTGTGTTAAGCGTTCACACACTACTGTGTTAGGCGTTCACACGCCCTGTGTTAAGCGTTCACACGCCCTGTGTTAAGTGTTCACACGCCCTGTGTTAGGTGTTCACACGCCCTGTGTTAGGTGTTCACACGCCCTGTGTTAGGCGTTCACACGCCTTGTGTTAAGTGTTCACACGCCCTGTGTTAAGTGTTCACACGCCCTGTGTGAGAATCTCACACGCCCTGTGTGGATAGTTCCACACGTTACTGTATTAGATTCTCACAAGGATGTTTGTGGACTACCCACAAGGATACTTGTGGACTACCCACAGGGATACTTGTGGATTCATCGCAACCTGGGTTCGATGCAGGAAAATCAACGGCTCCCCCTCGTCGTCACTGCTGGTGACGGTGAGGGGGGAGCGGATGCTTTTCTTACATCGAAAACTCAGGCTACTATCAGCGAACAGCAAACGGAAAAAGCCGTCCCTGACGGGGGGCTTATTACTCCGGAGCAATCGGTGTGCGCTGGCGCTGTGCCGGTGGCGTAGCTTATATCATCTCAAGGAGGAGGGCGGCCTGGTGCGAAGAGGTGTAGAAGGGAAGGAGGAGGGTGCGGCGATGATCGATATCGCTTTCGGTGAATGGCCGGCTGAGGAGGAGGCGGCAGACGCCGATCATCTCTTCCGGGGTGTCGGCCACGTGGCAGAGAGCGTCCAGGCCGCTGCCGGCAAGCATCAGGCGGTTGACTACGACGTGCCGGCCTGAGAAGAGGCTGTTCAGGAGTTTCAGTTTCAGTCCGGTATCCTGAAAGGTAACCAGCAGGTGCACCTGAGCCTCGCGGACCAGACGGTTCATCTCGTCGTCGGAGGGATTGGCCACTATCGTGATATCAGGATAAGGAGCGGCGGCCGAGAGTATCCTCTCCGAAGGGTCCATGCCGGCCAGTACACAGGGTGCGCCGAGGTGGCGGAAGACCTTGCGGATGAGGAAGAGGGCCACGCGCTCGTTTTCGAACACCGAGAGTTTGCCGTGGTACAGTGCAAAGCCTGAACCGCCCGTCCGGGCCGTCACCTCCCCGGCGGCATGGAAGGCAGGCATAAAGCAGACGCGGCGGCCGGGGAAGCGCGACCTGAAGTAAGCTTCGTCGGCAAGCGAGATGGCCAGTATGACGTCGGCAGAGGCTATGACCCTTTCGTAGCGTCTGAAGCGCCAGGCCTCGAGGCTGAGGAAGGCGCGCGTCAGCGGCCGGCGGCATGAGCGGGCGAGGAGGCGGTAGTAGTCGTGCTCGATATTCCCGGCCCGGTATATCCTGACGCGCCCCGACAGGCGCGGGTCGGTCAGGTAATAGCATGAATGCAGCCCTTCAAACAGGATGGGGTAATCGTCTGAAAGCAGGTTTTGCATCAGCGCGGGACTCTTGCGGCTGAAGACGTTGTAAGGCAGCAGCGAGAAGTTGGACATCAGCCCCGTGCGGCGCCTGTAGTAAAAGACCTTCTCGCAGAGGTCGTCCAGGCAGGGGGCCGGCCGGCGGTCGTACTCAAAGCAGTGGAGCGTGATCTTCACCCCCATCCGGCTAAGGGCCTCCAGCTTGTAGTATATATCGATGACTCCCCCGTAATTAGGCGGATAGGGGATGTTAAGAGCTATGATGTGGAGGTGTTTTTCCATGCAGACGTGTTAAGATGTTCATGAATTGCCCGGCCTGCCCGCTGCGCGAGAACGACTCTGTAACCTCGCGGCGCGGCTCTACGGTTGTGTAGCCCCTGGCTTTCCACATGTCGAAGTAACGGTGCAGAAAGTCGCATACCTCGGCGGCATTGCGCGCCGCCTTTCCCGCCTGGCTGAGGCATATGACCTCTTCAAGGAAACTCTCGTCGCTGGGCGCCAGCAGTAAGGGCTTTTCCACGGCGAAGGCTTCAAAGAGCTTGGTGCTCATAATCCCCCTGGGGCCTTTCTCGCCGGAGCGGTTGGCCAGTTGCAGAAGTACGGAGCTTTCGTTGAGAATACCCGGTATAGCGTTGGCAGGCACATACCCGAAGTAGTCCATGTACCCGGTAACGGAGTAACGCCCGGCAAAGGAGCGGATGCATTCGGCAGAGGCGGGGTCGGTGTACCACTGCGCCCTGAACTCTGTGGGCGTTATCACGCCGGTGCCCGACAGTGAGTTTATGGCCTGGAATATCCACTCCGGGTTACGTACGCGCAGGCTGAGCAGCCGGCCGGTGTATACGAGCCGGAACTGTGGCGTGGGCTTTGCCGGCCTCACGGGGTAAAACAGTTCGGGGTCGTATCCGTTATATATCAGTTCAACCGAGGGATTGTACGCCTTCATCATCTCTACGTGCCAGGGCGAGACGGTGGTGATGCATCCGGCCCGGCCCAGGGCCCGGTTCCTGCCCCGGAGCAGCTTACGGCGGAACAGCCGTATGATCTGCCTGTCGAGCCAGGGGAAGGTGTTGGGCGGATGGGCGATGTATTCATGCGAGGGGTATTGCTCGATGATGTCGCGCAGATCTGCCACGAAAGGGAGGCGGTACCTGCCGGCCAGCCTTCGGGCTGCGGGCAGGGGAAAGGTGCGGTACGTGCTGCACAGTATCCCGCCAAAGCCTCCTTCATCAAGAAGGCGCGAGGCGGCGCGGAAGATCCTGCGGTCTTTATAGCCGAAGAGGAAGTCTGCCAGGAAAAGGAGCAGCCATTCGATCCTCCGGCCGGCGCCGCCGCTCCTGGTCCTGTAATAGCGGACGTAATGAACTGGGACGTGCCCGGTAAGAAAGTCAAACGTTTCATCGCCTTCAATGAACTCCGTAACGACCACCGGTTCCCACCCGGCGCGGGCCATATATTTACAGAGATACCCCATTCGCGGAGCGAAGGCGGGGGGGAACATGTCACAAAGAACCAATACTTTCATTCGTTTATTAAGTTGAGTTATTAAGCCGTGGTTTATCAGATGCCTGTGAGCGTAGTTATCAGAGAAGAATAAAGCTCCCTGTGGTAGCATCCGCCAAGCGAGGAGTTATGCCAGAGGAGGGAGAGTTCGCCGCAGGCCTTTCCGGTCTCCCGTATCAGCCGCAGGCAGTAATCGGAGGCTTCGCCGGGAGACAAGCCCATGTACCGGCTGTCTTCAAGGGTGCAGTCCATGACCGTAAGCGGATGCAGGCGGAGGGATGTCAGGCGTCGCGTCCGGGGATTGATCCGGCGTACGGGGCGGCTGGTTCCAAGGCGGAATCCCGCCACGTCGGCGTATCCGAGTGTGAAGTCGTCAGTTATCCCCGCCTCCTCCAGGTAGTCCATATCCTCCGGCTCCCGCGAGGCAAGGAAGTGGTGGCGGTTGAATGAGACCGTAGTCCCGACGCTGCGTTCCAGACTTTCCTTTTCCTTCACGATCAGCCGCGGGTTGAGGCCCGCCTCATAACTGGCATGCAGTCCGATCTCGCCGCCATGCTCCTGTACGCTGCGTATCAGCCGGCGCACGCCGGGGCTTTTCAGACTGTAATGCGGCTTGTCTTCCGCCATGCGTCCCCCGCCCGATTTGAAAAAGAAGACGGAGCGCACCTCTTTCCCGCCGGCAGCCAGCGCCCGGCCGTCCTGCTCAAATATCCAGGGGAAGGTGTAGTAGGGGTCTTCTTCCACCCTTCCAAACTTACTGCGCAGGGAAGGGAGCGCTCCCCTTTTGTCGGTCAGCATGGAGCGGACCAGTCCCTTCCATGAGCGATAGAGGAAAGGAGCGTCTACGTCGTGCGTCAGCATCACGCGCCGTATCCCCTCCGGCTGCGGCGGCAGCCCCAGACGGCTGCGGATAAGACGGCTGTATCCGTCGACCACCGGACGGTGTATAAAACCGGCCCTGAAGGGCAGTGATTCTTTACCGGGGAAGCGCCCGTGCACGTCGCGCACGCCGGGCCTCATCATCTCCTCGTAACGGGTGAGTAAGAAGTAGGCGCTCGCCACAAGGTCGGCATGTATGACGGGCGTACTGCCTGCCATCTCTTCGCCGGCCCGTCCGAAGAGGAAGGGCAGGCCGTCTATCTCCTGCAAAGGCAGGGAGGGCAGGGAGGCGGGAGCGCCATACACCCCATCGTCAAAAAAGCCCGAAGGGGTGATGACAAGGTCATAACGGCCGAACAACCCGGGATCGGCCGTATAGCCTATCGTCCGCCGGGGAGGGCCGCCCGCCGGGGCGTCGTCTTCTCCCGACAGGAAGCGCATAAGGTAAGACAGTATATCGTTCATTTAACGTCGGATGGGGATGAAGCCTCCGGTAGCCGCCTTTATCATCATCCTGTTCCATAAGCCCGGTTTTCCCCTGCTTATTGTGAAGTAAGGCGTCTGGGCAGCCCCAAAACCGCGGAAGAAGCGTTCTACGCCGGGTAGCATGGAGCCTTCGAAGTCGAAAAGGGATGTATACCGGGAGACGTCGCGTATGGCCTGCCACAGTACCAGGGCGTGGGCGCCTGAATCGCACAGGGCCGGGTCTGTGCCTCCCGCTATATAATAAGCCGAGCTGTCCTGCCATGCGACAAAGGCGGCGGCATGAAGGCGATCCTCTGCGTCGTACCCGCCCCAGACGTCGCCCTGGCGGCGGTCGAGACAGGTGTTAACCAGGCGCTCCAGCACTGCTGTATGGCGCGGTTTAAGGCCCTGCCGGCCGAACGTGAGCCGGTGAACGCGCAGGAGTTCTCCGGCCGTGACGCCACGCCTCGCCGAGAGGCGGTGTTTCTCCCCTGCCCTGCTGATGTGCCGGCGGATATGCGGACTCATATTCTCCCACATCCGCCCCGTATCCTTTATATCGTTCAGAAGGTATGTGTAACGCGTGGTCTGCCGGTAGCCTTCCCAGTAAAACGGAAGCCAGTCGGTAACGGTGTAGTGGAAGTTTTGCAGGAAGGCGGAGTATTTCTTCAGTCCGGAGGCAAGCATTTTACCCGCCTCCTGCCGCTGGGCCAGGGCGGTGGAGTATTTGGTATCTTCTGTTACGGGCCTGAACCAGGGCCCCATCGTCTGAGTAAAGGGAGGCATGGAAACAATGTGAGGTATAGGCAGGTAAAGGGGCATGGCGGCAAGCAGGCGCCCTTTTTCTTCCTTCAGGATGACGTCCCACTTCTCCCGGCCGCAGACAGTGTCAAGCCACCAGTCCTGCGAAAAGACGGGTATGGAAGGCTCTGTACGGCAGAGGGTGCGGTATTTGTCCCTGGCGGTCACTTCCTGAGAGCTTCGAGGATATGTTTGGATATTTCTTCCGCCAGTTCGGGATTATCGGCGATGCACTGCTTGGCGGTGTCGCGTCCCTGCCCCAGTTTTGCGTCATTGTAACTGAACCATGAGCCGTTTTTCCTGACTATTTCCAGTTCGACTCCCATGTCTATTATCTCGCCGCAGCGTGATACGCCTTCGCCGAACATTATTTCGAACTCGGTCTTGCGGAACGGAGGGGCCAGTTTGTTTTTCACCACCTTCACCCTTGTAAGGTAGCCTTTCACCTGTTCGCCGTCCTTTATCTGGCTCACACGGCGTATGTCAACGCGCACTGAGGCGTAGAACTTCAGTGCGTTCCCCCCGGTTGTTGTTTCGGGATTACCGCCGTACGACACGTTTATTTTGTCCCTGAGCTGGTTGATGAATATGCACGTCGTGTTAGTCTTGTTGATGGCCCCCGTCAGCTTGCGCAATGCCTGCGACATGAGGCGGGCCTGAAGCCCCATCTTGCTGTCGCCCATATCGCCCTCTATCTCCGATTTGGGAGTAAGCGCCGCTACGGAGTCTATCACCACGATGTCTACGGCCGATGAGCGGATGAGTTGCTCGGCTATCTCCAGGGCCTGTTCGCCGTTGTCGGGCTGCGAGACGTAGAGGTTGTCTATATCGACGCCCAGCTTTGCGGCATAGAAGCGGTCAAAGGCGTGCTCGGCGTCTATAAAGGCGGCAATTCCTCCCGCCTTCTGGGCTTCGGCTATGGCATGTATGGCCAGCGTGGTCTTACCTGATGATTCGGGGCCGAATATCTCTATCACCCGTCCCCTTGGGTATCCGCCCACGCCCAGGGCGGCGTCCAGTCCGATCGAGCCGCTGGGTATCACTCCGACGTGTTCTACCGTCTTGTCTCCCATCTTCATGATAGAACCTTTACCGTAGGCCTTTTCAATCTTGTCCATCGCTATCCGCAGCGCCTTCAGCTTATCAGTCTCGCCGCCGGAATTCTCTGTTACTTCCGTCTTGCTTTTCGTTTCTTCTTTTGACATATTGTTTTATTGTCTTTATGGTTATAATTCCAGGTCTGTGTTAAACAGCTCCCGCCATGGCAGGCCCTGTTCGTTAAGCTCTTTCATAAAGGGATCGGGGTCAAACTCTTCCACGTTCCATACGCCCGGCCGTCTCCATACGCCCTGCATGAACAGCCTGGCGCCTATCATGGCCGGTACTCCTGTGGTATAGCTCACCGCCTGGGCCCCTGTTTCCCTGTACGCTGCTTCGTGGCTGCAATTGTTATAGACATAATAAGTAAGCTCCCGGCCGTCTTTGAGCCCCCGTATACGGCAGCCGATGGAGGTTTGCCCGGTGTAGTTCTCACCCAGGCTGCCGGGGTCGGGCAGCACTGCTTTAAGGAATTGTATGGGAACTATCTCCACTCCGTTATACATTACGGGATCAATACGATCCATACCGATATTCTGTATCACGCGCAGGTGGGTAAGGTATTCCTGCCCGAAGGTCATCCAGAAACGCGCCCGGCGGAGGGTCGGGAAGTTCTTCACAAGGCTCTCCAGTTCTTCATGGTACATAAGGTAAGACTCCCTCGGCCCCACTTCCGGGTAATTAACGGGCCGGTGTACCGCGAGGGGGTCTGTCTCCTTCCACGCTCCGTCTTCGTAATACCTGCCGCGCTGGGTGATCTCGCGTATGTTGATCTCCGGGTTAAAGTTGGTAGCAAAAGCCTTATGGTGGTCGCCGGCGTTGCAGTCTACTATATCAAGATATTGTATCTCGTCAAAATGATGTTTGGCGGCGTATGCGGTATACACGCCGGTAACGCCGGGGTCAAAGCCGCAGCCCAGGATGGCCGTCAGCCCTGCCCGTTCAAAGCGGTCTTTGTACGCCCATTGCCAACTGTACTGATACTTCGCCTCATCCGGGGGTTCATAATTCGCCGTATCCAGGTAGCTTACTCCAAAGGCAAGGCATGCCTCCATTATGGAGAGGTCCTGATATGGCAGGGCGAGGTTTACCACAAGGTCAGGCTCGTAGGCCCTGAAGAGGCCGGTAAGTTCGTCCGTCTTGTCTGCATCCACCTGCGCCGTGCGCACCGGTATGTTATCAATGCCGGCCGCAATCTTATCGGCCCTGCTTTTGGTGCGCGTAGCAACCATTATGTCGGTAAAAACCCCGGCATTCATTGCTATTTTCTTTACTGCGACAGAACTGACGCCCCCTGCTCCGATCACTAAAACTTTTCCCATGTGTGTGCTAATGTTTTGTGTTTGGTTGTTTTGCGCGCAAATATAGTGTAAAGAGTTGGTTCGGGGGCAGAGAAGAGATCACTTTTTTCCTACCCCTCCCCTACCCTGCTCCTTATGCGTCAGAGACGCTCTGACGTATGCGTTAGAGATGTTCTAACCTATGCGTTAGAGACGTTCTAACCTATGCGTTAGAGATGATCTAACCTACGCGTTAGAGATGATCTAACCTATGCGTTAGAGATGTTCTAACCTATGCGTTAGAGATGTTCTAACCTACGCGTTAGAGATGATCTAACCTACGCGTTAGAGACGCTCTAACCTGTGCGCACATTCAGGATGTACTCTTCGGGGAAAACAAGGACGGTTGGAAAAGGTGAACTATTGGGAGGGTTTAAGGAGGGAAGCGATGAACTTTCGGGAGGGTTTTTGTATGCGTGGTTCAAGGGAATTATATCACCTTTGTCACGGGATTTAATGGCTCCCGGTAGTCCTTTAAATATGCACACACATTTCAGCAATTTATTCATATTTTATTTTCTAAATGTCGCGCTCGGGGTGTGAATCCGGAGCGCGGCTGCTTTTTTCACCCTCCCCTCATCCGGCGGGCTACCCGGAAAAGGTGAACTATTGGGAGGGTTTGAAGAGGGAAACGATGAACTTTCGGGAGGGTTTTTGTATACATGGTTCGAGGGAATTATATCACCTTTGTCACGGGATTTAATGGCTCCCGGTAGTCCTTTAAATATGCACACACATTTTAGCAATTTATTCATATTTTATTTTCCAAATGTCGCGCTCGGGGTGTGAATCCGGAGCGCGGCTGCTTTTTTCACCCTCCCCTCATCCGGCGGGCTACATAGTAAGTGTACACTCCTTTATTTCATCCGCCATTCTGTTCAACGCCTGTTTTACCCTGACAAACTGCTTTTGCGACATGCCTTTAGAACCGGCGGCGTAGTGACGTAAATTGGATGGGCTTAATTTTGCGTATTTCGCAACCTTAGTTATATTCAGAAAATCAAAATGGTTGAAGAAACTTGGAAAATCGAATGCCCACGATATATCCAACTCCGGGAAATCCGCCTCCGGGTATTCCCGTTTCATTGCCTCGTAAAATGCAAAACAGTCTTTTTTCGCTTCCTCTACCGTTGGGCCGCTCCCTCCCAAATCGAAGTGTTTAAAGGCATGATCGCAGGAGCACACATAGCCCTCTGTGCCATTCTTTGTAATTGTAACATTAACTTTTAACGCCTTCATAGTAGTGTAATCAACACCGCAAATATACGCATATCCGCGTATGCAATCAAATATCTTTTTAATTATTCCCGTGTTATCCCTTGCGGTACGCCACCACCCGTCTGCGGGTGCGCCGGGGCGGCCCGCTACGGAGATTAAATAAATCACTACCTTTGGGGCCTGACAAATAATACTGTACATTAATTATAGTTTGGCATAATGGAATATAATTTCAAGGAAATAGAGAAAAGATGGCAGTCGTACTGGAATGCCAACAGGGTTTACCGGGTGGAAGAGGATGAAGACAGGCCTAAGTATTACGTGTTGGACATGTTCCCCTACCCTTCCGGCGCCGGTCTGCACGTCGGACACCCGCTTGGGTATATCGCATCGGATATATTCTCAAGGTATAAAAGGCTTAAGGGCTTTAACGTGCTCCATCCGATGGGGTACGACGCCTACGGACTGCCAGCCGAACAGTATGCCATCCAGACAGGACAACATCCTTATATAACAACCAGAAAGAACATCGAACGCTATCGCGAACAGTTGGATAAGATAGGCTTCTCATTCGACTGGAGCCGTGAGGTGCAGACCTGCGACCCGGCTTATTACCACTGGACGCAATGGGCGTTTATACAAATGTTCAACAGCTATTATTGCTACGACTGCAGGCAGGCCCGGCCTGTCGAAGAACTGAAGGAGGCTTTCAGCCAGTCGGGTACGGGCGGGGGGCTGAACGTGGCCTCCGGAGGACGCTACCCCGGCTTTACCGCCGCCGACTGGAACGCAATGCCGGTGAAAGAGCAGGACGAGGTGTTGCTTGATTACCGCCTGGCTTATCTGGGCGATACGATGGTTAACTGGTGCCCGGCTCTGGGCACGGTGCTGGCTAATGATGAGGTGGTGAACGGCCTGTCTGAACGGGGCGGGCATCCGGTGGAACAGAAAGTCATGCGCCAGTGGTGCCTGCGCGTCTCGGCCTACGCAGAACGCCTCCTTGAGGGGTTGGAGACGATAGACTGGACAGAGTCTATCAAGGAAACACAACGCAACTGGATAGGAAAGAGCGAAGGAGTGGAGCTTAGCTTCCGCCTCGCCGGCCTGAACAACGGACGGCCGAAAGATGAGGAGCTGTCTTTTACCATATTCACTACAAGGGCCGACACTATATACGGCGTCACTTTCATGGTTCTGGCTCCTGAGAGCGAATGGGTAGACGTGGTGACTACGCCCGGACAGCGGGCAGAGGTGGAGGATTACCTGGCGGCGACGAAAAAGAAAACCGAACGCGAGCGCATGGCCGACAAGAAGGTGACGGGTGTTTTCTCAGGCTCGTATGCCGTCAACCCGGTGACCGGTGAAGAAATCCCGGTGTGGATAAGCGATTACGTCCTGGCAGGGTACGGAACGGGCGCCATCATGGCGGTTCCGGGACATGACAGTCGCGACTATGCTTTCGCCCGGCGCTTCGACCTCCCTGTTATCCCCCTGATAGAGGGATGCGACGTGTCGGAAGAGAGCTTTGACGCCAAAGAAGGACGTATGGTGAACTCGCCGCAGAGGGGGAAAGAAAGGCCGGGCGGACTGGTACTTAACGGCCTGAACGTGAAGGAGGCCATCGCACGTACCAGGGCTTATGTAGAGGAAAAGGGACTGGGCAGGGTGAAGGTGAACTACCGCCTGCGCGACGCTATCTTCAGCCGCCAGCGTTACTGGGGAGAGCCTTTCCCTGTATATTATGACGCCGACGGGCTGCCCAGGATGCTGCCGACGGATAAGCTGCCGCTGGAGCTGCCCAAAGTAGACAGGTTCCTCCCGACCCAAACGGGCGAACCACCCCTGGGACATGCAGACCGGTGGGCCTGGGACAAGGCAGGTAACAGGGTTATTGAGACCAGCAAAGTGGACTATAAGACCGTTTTCCCGCTCGAACTGAATACCATGCCCGGATTCGCCGGCTCATCGGCGTATTACATCCGTTACATGGACCCGCATAACGACCGGGAGTTAGCATCGGCCGGGAGCAATGCTTACTGGCAAAATGTGGACCTGTACCTCGGCGGAACGGAGCATGCAACCGGACATCTTATATATAGCCGCTTCTGGAACAAATTCCTGTACGACACGGGTGTCGTATGCCGCGACGAACCGTTTAAAAAGCTCGTCAATCAGGGAATGATACAGGGACGTTCCAACTTTGTATATCGCGTGAACGGAACGCAGACTTTCGTCTCGCTGAACCTTAAGGACGGGTATGAGGTGACGCCTCTCCACGTGGATGTAAACATAGTGAATAACGACGTCCTCGACACAGAGGCTTTCCGGCGCTGGAACCCGGAGTACAAAAACGCTGAGTTCATACTTGAAGACGGGCGGTATGTGTGCGGATGGGCGGTAGAAAAGATGTCGAAGTCTATGTTCAACGTTGTCAACCCCGACGTGATGGTAGAAAAGTTCGGAGCTGATACGCTCCGGCTGTACGAAATGTTCTTAGGCCCGCTGGAGCAGTCCAAACCCTGGGATACGAATGGGATAGACGGAGTCCATCGCTTCCTGAAAAAGCTTTGGGCCTTGTTTTACGGGCATCATGCAGATGAGTTGCTGCTGACGGACGGCGAGCCGGCGGCGGCGGAGTTGAAGGCCCTGCATAAGCTGATAAAAAAGGTGTCGCACGACATTGAGAATTTCTCGTTCAACACCTCCGTCAGCGCCTTTATGATATGTGTGAATGAACTGACGTCGCTCAGGTGCAGCAAAAGGGCCGTTCTTGAACCGGCGGTTATCGTGCTGGCTCCTTTCGCGCCGCATATTGCCGAGGAGTTATGGCATTTGCTCGGCAACGGGTCTACCGTATGCGACGCTGCCTGGCCGGAATATAATGAGGCGTACCTGAGGGAAGAGGTTGTGACTTACGCCGTGTCTTTCAACGGTAAAACCCGTTTCAATATGGACCTGCCGGCGGACGCTTCGCGGGAGGATGCCGAAAAAGCAGTCTTCGCCCACAGGAGCGCAGCCAAATGGATAGAGGGAAAGACGCCCAAAAAGGTGATCGTAGTACCCGGGAAAATTATAAACATAGTGATTTAATGAAGGGAAACATCCGTAAAATATTTTACTCTGTACAGGACTATCTTGTGATATGTCTGGGGACCCTGCTTTACGGCTTCGGGTTCAATGGCTTTATTCTCTCAAACGAGATCGTTACGGGCGGGCTTAGCGGTATCAGCGCGCTGATCTTTTTCGGCACGTCTATTCCCGTTTCGGTATCTTACTTCCTTATCAACATCGTATTGCTGGCCTTTGCCTTCAGGGTATTGGGCTATAAGTTTATCGTGAAAACGATATTCGGCGTAGTAGCGCTTTCAATCTCGCTCTCGCTGTTTGAATGGCTGCTCGGGGGCGTCCCTATCATACGTAACGAGCCGTTCATGTGCATACTTATAGGAGGCGGGATATGCGGAACGGGTCTGGGACTGATATTTGCGGCTAACGGGAGCACGGGGGGTACAGACATCATTGCGGCGATTATCAACAAGCACAAGAATATCTCGATGGGAATGGGACTGATGTTGTTTGACGTCGTCATTATCAGTTCGTCATACCTGCTCTTCCATGACGTGGAAAAGATCGTCTTCGGCTTCGTCGAAATGGGGGTCAACAGTTTTGTGCTCGACCGCGTGATCAACGCCAACCGCCAGTCTGTGCAGTTCCTTATATTTTCGCAGAAATATGACGAAATAACGGAACGCATAATCAGTGACCTGGGACGGGGGTGTACTTTGCTGGACGGAACGGGGGGATACTCACAAAAGCCCACGAAGGTGGTGGTCTTACTGGCCAAAAAGTCTGAATCGGTGGCTATCTTCCGCCTTATAAAAGAGATCGACAGCCAGGCTTTCATCTCGCAAAGTATCGTGCGGGGCGTGTATGGAGAAGGCTTTGACCAGATAAAAACGTAATGCCTTAAGGAAATGAGAACTTTGGTGTTTGCAACTAACAACCTTCATAAACTCGCAGAAATGCGGCAGATACTATCCGGTGAGGTTCAGATACTCTCGCTGGCCGATATAGAATGTCGGGAGGATATTCCTGAGACAGCCGGTACTTTTGAAGGTAACGCTCTGATGAAAGCCCGGTTTGTAAAGGAACGATACGGATATGACTGCTTTGCCGACGATAGCGGGCTGGAGGTGGAGTCTCTGGACTTTGCCCCCGGCGTCTACTCGGCGCGGTATGCGGGCGAGGCCCATAATTCCGGGGCCAATACAGACAAGCTGTTATCGGAAATGCAGGGAAAAAGTAACCGCAGGGCCCGGTTCCGCACCGTGATAGCTCTTATCCTTGACGGCGGGGAGTATATGTTCGAAGGCGTTATAAACGGCCTTATCACTGAAGAAAAGAGAGGCGGCGGGGGCTTTGGCTACGATCCTGTTTTCGTACCCGACGGCTATACGCAGACTTTCGCCGAAATGGGCGACGGCATAAAAAACAACATCAGTCACCGGGCGCTGGCCGGCCGCCGGTTATCAATATTTTTATCTAACTGTAACGCATGAAGACAATGAAACGGTTTATTCTTCTGCTGGCCTGCACGGGCGGCCTGCTGCAAATGGCGTCTGTATCCGCACAAAGCGTGGGAAGGTGGCGCTCTTACCTGGCTTACAATAATACAACCTCCATAGCCGAGGGTAACAGCATGGTTTATGCCGTTGCCGACGGCTCCCTGTACAGTTACGGGAAAGAAGACAACAGTCTGCGCTACTATTCCAGGGAGTCGGGACTGAGCGATAACCTGATAAGCTGTATAGGATTTAACAGCGGGGAAAATACCCTCGTCGCCGCTTATACCAACGGCAACATAGACCTGCTGGCAGGAGATGGCGGCAGTGTATACAACCTTCCGTTTTTACTTAACAGCAGTCAGATATACGATAAAACCATCTACTCGGTTTATAGCCACAATGAAACATCGTATTTGTCGGCAGCCTTCGGCATAATAGCTCTTAATGTCAGAAAGAAGGAAATAAAAGAAACCTACCGCCTGAACGTCCCCATTTATTCCGTCGGTATCCACGATGGGTATATATACGCCGTTACCTCAGAGGGCGGCGTTATGAGGGCTTCCATGAACGATAACCTTATCGATCCGTTTAACTGGCGTGATCATCCCGTCGTTACATCCGAAGGGGTGAATGACACAGTACTCCAGCTTTGCGTATTCCAAAACACGCTTTGCCTGCTTATCAAAGACAGGGGTATATACTACACGGCAGGTAATGGCTTACAGCCTTTGCTGAGCCATGCTTCGCTCAAAGGCATGAAGGTGGTGAACGGGAAGCTCGCGGCTTTTTCTTCAGGTGAACTATTTATCTACTCGTCGCTCACGGACAGGGATAAAGGGAGTATTGCCGGAATCGCCGACATATCTTCCCTCAGGGACAACAATACTTTCTGGCTGGCGAACGGCGAAAAAGGTATCGTATCGATCCGGCGTACAGGCGCCAGCCAGTATCAGACCGTCGTAAGCGGTATAGTCAACGACGGCCCTAAGCGAAATCTGGACGCCTTTCTCAGCATCCGTAACAATAAACTGTACATTGCCGGGGGAGGACGGGGAGCAGAGCGTTTCTGGAACCCGGGGACAGTCATGATATATGATACCGACAGCATGAAATGGAACAACCTCAGGGACATAAGCGGATTTAATGATGCCACATGCATAGCCGTAGACCCCGCCAACAGGGATCATATATTCGTATCCACATGGGGAGAAGGGGTCTATGAATTTGAAAACGGCGAATTGCTGAATATCCATAATCATACCAACAGCGCCCTGGCGTCTATCTATCCGAACAACCCGGGCAGCAGCGGCCACTATGTAAGGGTCGAGGGAGTGTGCTTTGACAAGGGGGGTAATTTGTGGATGACTAATACCGAAGTTCCGGGCGTTGTGGTCGTACTGAAATCAGACGGTACATGGACGAGGTTAAGGTACGATGCCATAAGCAATCCTACCCTGGCCGACAAAATACTGATAGCAGGCAACGGGCATAAATGGATCAACCTGGTTCGCATAGATAAAAGCGGCATATTCGTATTCGACGACAAGGGGACCATAGACGATACCTCAGACGACATCTCCCATTATTACAGTTCGCTGAGCGACGCCAGCGGCGATATAGGGGCCAGTGAGTTTTTCTGCATTACCGAAGACCGTAAAGGCCATATATGGATAGGTACAAACCGCGGCGCATTTATAATATCAGTTCCCTCTCGCGCCGTTGAGGGTAGTATGACGGGTTCGCGCATCGTGCATAAAGACGTATCGGGAAACCTGCAATATTTCCTTGCCGACGAGAGGGTGAATGCTTTAGCTGTTGACGGCGGCAACCGCAAATGGCTTGGCTCAAACAGCTCCGGCTTATACCTCTTAAGCGAAGACGGATCGGAGGTCATTCAGCACTTCACTACCGCCAACTCTCCTCTCTTATCCGATAAAATCCAAAGCATAGCCATCAATGATAATACCGGCGAAGTATTTATAGGAACCGACAAGGGCCTGATCTCTTACATGGGTGATGCTACCAGGGGGAGCGAATCTTATTCCGACGTATACGCCTATCCCAACCCCGTGCGTCCTGATTTCGACGGGCAGGTTATAATTACAGGCCTGATGGACGACTCGAACGTGAAAATAACCGATGCCGTCGGTAACCTTATTTACGAGGGGCGCTCGACAGGGGGACAATTAAGCTGGAACTGCCGCAACAAAAACGGAAACCGTGTTGCCACGGGTGTATATCTGGTATTCGCCTCCACACCTGAAGCTCAGGAAAGCGTAGTTACAAAAATAGCTGTCGTAAGATAGCCGCTGGAGGGAAAGGCCGCCCGAAAACTAACCGGCAGGGCTTTTTATCCGGATACCTGCCTGCGGAGCTTAAATTTAGTTCCCGGACAGTCCGGCGGGGGACGTCTTTACCGGCCTGAAATCATAACGCACAAGTCAGAACACTTCTCTCGCACCGGACAGAGCGCCTCTCTCGCACCGGACAGAGCGTCTCTCTCGCACCGGACAGAACACTTCTCTCGCACCGACAGAGCGTCTCTCCCGCACCGGACAGAACGCCTCGGTCTTAGAAGGGTGAACGCCTTGGTCTTAGAAGGGTGAGCGTCTCGGTCTTAGAAGGACTAGCGCCTCGGTCTTAGAAGGGTGAACGTCTCGGTCTTAGAAGGACTAGCGCTTCGGTCTTAGAAGGACTAGCGTCTCGGTCTTAGAAGGACTAGCGCTTCGGTCTTAGAAGGACTAGCGTCTCGGTCTTAGAAGGACTAGCGTCTCGGTCTTAGAAGGACTAGCGCTTCAGTCGCATAAGACCGAACACTTAGGTCGCATACGACCGAACACTTAGGTCGCATAAGACCGAACGCTTAGGTCGCATAAGACCGAACGCTTAGGTCGCGTACGACCGAACACTTAGGTCGCATAAGACCGAACACTTAGGTCGCATACGACCGAGAGCTTAGGTGCGAGCCGAGGGCACAGCGCCGGACAGGCTCGGACGGCCTGCCCCTATTACGCCATTCCCTCATATAGCACCCCGGCGGTGACGACATATCAGACGACGACATACCAGTAAGGCCGCAGGCCTTAAATGTGGATAACTCCGGGTGCAACCCGGAGAACCGCACCACCATCCCGGAGAACTGCAAAGCAGTTCAATTTACGCCACCGGAGAGACATCCCGGTTGAACTGCTTTGCAGTTCTGCAGGTGGTGTGTTATCAATGCCCCGGGCTGCGCCCTGAAGGCACGAGGTTACCAGCCTTAGACGCCTACGGCGTCAGCACACACCGGAAACCCTCATCCGGACGGTGCCACGGGCGCGTTTTACAGAGGCGCATCAGGTTATGCAAAGAGCGATGTCGGTTTTTCTTACGTAGAACTCAGGTAACATGGGTGTGTTTTATACCCCGTGCTTCGGCTTGCGCGGAATTACTCACATTAAGGTCTTAAAGACTTTGAGACTTAAAGTCTTTAAGTCTGCACGACAAGAGACACTGACGCCGGAAGGCGTCTGAGACGGGTAACTTCGGGCAAGCCGGACGCGCAGCCCGGAGTACGGCATCCCCCATAATTGAACTGCGGCGCAGTTCAACTCCCGCCACGACAAAGAGCAGCGGGCGCCTTTCCCCGGATTCACCCTGAGGAAAAGACGCCCGCCCTGAAAAACGCAGATATTCACATGCTAAGGAAGGCCCTGGGAATTACTCCAAATTGGTTTTTATATTATTGCTGTACACAGCGTACCGGCATAGCCATACCACGATGAACACCTGCTGCGTAACTTGATACAGCTACGTTTAGCTGAAGATATAGGAACTGTCCGTTAATGTCGTTGTTAGAGCCGGTGCCGGCGCTGCCCAGCCACGAGCTTCCATTTTTAGCGTTATACACCGTGGTCGCATAATATCCTCGTGGCGCAAAATAAATATACTCACCCGGGTTATCACCCGGAAACCGGAACCTTTTATCAGTAGTGGCGTTAATATACGCACCTTTACCATCACCACCATATTTTTTTGTAACAGGATCGCTGTCTGTCAGGGTAACAACCCTCCAGCCGTCGGGGCAGGGTCCCTGAGCTCTTGCACCCGTCCATAGAGCGTCATTCTTCGGAGCTGTCAGCCAGTCAGCCGCGAGACTGGCGCTGGCGTTACCAATAGCTTTGTTTGTGTAAGCAGCATCGTTTTCTGCGGCATCAAGTGTAACAGGGCCGGCTACTCTTGTCAACACTGCTCCCGGTTTTTTTCCGTCTGTCTCTGGGGCCAGAGGCGTATTGCGTCCCCACTGGAAATAATAACCACCCTGCGCCAGGGTTGCAGTATCGGCAGTAGACACAGCCAGTTCGGTAGCGCCTACATTAACCGGCGCCCAGTAGATTCCGCCGGCAAGCACCGGCTTGAGTCCCGGTGTTATCGCATACCTTGGGTCGGTATAATCCGGCACGCTTATAACTTTGACGGTCTGCGCATCGCCGCCGTTGCCGGTGAGCCTGACTTCGAGGTCAACGGGTACGGTCGTCTTGGGCAGACTGATAGTGACTGTGCTCATGTAGCCTGCGGTGTAAGTCATCGCAACCGGGTCGCTGATGCCGACGATGATAGCATTCGCATGCGTGCCGTGAAGGGGTTCAACCGTGGCGGTAGGTTTGACATTTGATGTACTCACATAGAACAACTGTGCGGATGCAGAGCCGGTAGCTTCTGAATAATCCACGCTGTAATCGTTGATGCTGACGCCCTGGCTGGAGGAAACAACAGGATTAAATCCGGCCTCGACGCTTCCCTCTTCGAAGGTAGGCAGGTTATCGGCATCGGCCCAGTCGGCTACCACAAGCTTAAAGGTCAGGTCGGAGCCTGTTGCACTCTGGGTGACCATTATACGGTACAGCTTGTTGGCGTCTATCGGCTGATCGGAAGCAAGGGTGATGGAGTACGTCTTGCTCTCAGCCGTCGTGACGGTAATAACCGTACCCGTGCTGCCTGCACCAAGTGTAGTCGGATAGAGGTAGAAGCTCGTACCGGTGTTAGCCAAAGCTGATCCCTGGATCGTATAGTTAATCCCGGCAAGAGGCGCATTCACGGTGTTACTGTGATCCAGTATCCTGCCCGTAGGAGCGGCATTGGTGATACTCACATTATTAATAATGATACCATCTGCAATAACGTCAAACCTTGCCACACGCCGTTTGAGCGATACATTGATTTCATTGGTCTGGCTTTCGACCTCCGTTACTTTTACGTATGGCTGACCGGAGGCCAGAGCGTTAGACATCACAAAAGGAGCCGCGAGCGGAGGCGTACCGGTGTAAGCCGTCGTAACGATGCCGGCCATTTCCGTGACAGACGAACCCACAACGGGATTAGGCAGTGAATAACCGGCAGGAGCTTTGACGAAGACAAACCGTCTTTCTCCCGAGCCGGTGACGGAGACTGTGAACTTACGCCCTCCAGGCTCCTGCGCACCCTCGCTGTAGGTATGCGTAGTACGGCTGATGAATCTGTCATCGTCGCCAAACATGTAAATGCCGAGGACATCATTATCGGCGCCGTTTTCGGCGTCTATACCCGGGGCATAGGTAACTGCCCTCCCGGCATCGGGAAGGATGAAGGCGAGTCGTCCCTTTTCGATAGTTACGCCTCCTTCTTCAGGATCGCCTGCTTTGCTGCAGGCGGA
>JAISBL010000041.1 GCA_031266215.1 Tannerellaceae bacterium
GGAATCACATGGGTAAGCACCACTAACAACACTGCTAATTCGCAATGCGTCCTTATTCAGATGAACGTAGCTGTAGGAACTACGAGTACAGTTGTTCGAACTATAGGTTTACCGGTACGCTGCATCCAAAAATAATAAAAGACCAATTTGGAGTAATATCCAAAGCCTTCCTTAGCATGTGAATATCTGCGTTTTTCGGGGCGGGCGTCTTTTCCTCCGGGTGAATCCGGGGAAAGACGCCCGCTGCTTTTTTGCCGCCATTGCCTCTTGTTGCAGTCTTGAAGACTTTAAGACTTTAGGGCCTTACAGGTATGGCGGCGTCGCATGAAATGCCCCGGCAGAACCCCTGTACGTCTGACTTTCTTACATCTGGCTCATGAAACACTCTTAATATTTTCCTGTCTTAAAATTTAAACAGGCTCTAAGCTCGCGGCATAGAAAAATACAAATCGATATTATGACGTTTATTGTGAAACGCATACCTTTGCCGGAAAAACGTAAATAGTATGAAACATTTGTATATCTTATCTGTGTTATGGTTATTGTTTGTCAATTGTAACGGGCCGAAAGCCCAAAAGACCGGAGAAGCGGAAACCCAAATGGAAGCCGGGAGCGATCTGCCGCCTGCCTTCCGGATGATAACAATCCCTTCTATACTGGTAGAACCTGACGAACGGGCGGAGTATTTAGTGAAACATTACTGGGACAACTTCAATTTTTCAGACACATCCTATATTCATTTCCCGGATATCACAGAACAGGCCTTTGTAGATTATCTTGACATCATGCCTTATACTGCAACCTCTGTGGTATCATGGTCTGTCAGGAACATGCTGGAAAAGGCAGAGATTGAGAAGAAGGTGTTTTTGTACTTTACAGAGTTATACGAAAAATATTTGTATGACCCTAACTCGCCTCTGCGCAATGAGGAGTTTTTTATTCCTGTACTCGAAACAATGCTGGCCTCTCCGGTAGTGGAAGAAAAGGTTCGTCCGGCATACTTGCTCGAACTTGCAAAACGAAACCGGACAGGCGACAAAGCCGCTAATTTCACCTACACACTGGCTGACGGAAGAGAAGCTACGCTACATAGCGTCGTATCCCATTATACGCTCCTGTTCTTCTATAACCCCGATTGTCACAACTGTAAGGAGGTATCAGAGCAACTTAAGGCGTCACTCTCTGTTCAGTATCTTATCAAAGAAAATAAACTCAAGATATTAGCAGTTTATCCCGACGAGGATTTAAAGGCATGGAAAGATTATATACCTTATGTTCCGGAAGAATGGATCAATGCATACGATGCCACAGCACGTCTGAAAGACGAAGAAGTATATGACTTAAAGGCTATTCCCACTATTTACCTTTTAGACAAAGAAAAAGCAGTGCTTTTAAAAGACCCTGCGTTCGAGGCGCTGGAACATTACCTGCAAAATCAAATCACCCAACAATAACAATTTCGCCAATATTAAAATCTCCATACACCACATTTAAACCGCATGCCGTACAGCATAAAAATGCATATATCTGCATTGTTTTTTTATGGTATTTGGATTTAAAGATCAGAAAGAGAGACCGGTTGTCGGGATGACAACCTTTTCTTTTTATGATAAGAGTGACACTATATCATAAAAATATTGTCTAAAATATTATTCAAGTGACAAGAATGTAAATTATATTTGCGCTTAAAATGAACCCATTTGTAAAAAATCGAAAAATGAAAACTTTTGTTACTACGTTAATTTGTATTTGTCTAATACTTATATGCCGGGAAAAAACGTCTGCTGTTAACAGTTCTAATGATCAGCATAATATAGATGTAAATGAGCTAACCGGAAATTGGGTATTCGAAAAAATAGAAATCTTTGGCAGCCAGGCTAACGCGCAAAACCACGCCGTAAAAACGACTATAGAACGTATACCTGATCTGCAACCCTATTCCTCATGCTTTTACCATGCAATACTGGGCCTCTTCTTTATCTCTGAAGACAGACTGATTTTCGAACGCTATGATACCTCATCTATGGGCGAAACGGAATACCGGCTCATTCCAGGAGAGGGCGGCGCCGCCCTGCTGGAAATATTCATACTGAGGGAAGAAGAAGACATACCTGTTCCGATAGGCGGCCCCGAATATCAGATAAGCCAGGAAGGAACCGACAGGCTTAAAATAACAACCGATGCCACCTGCTTCAGCGGAGAGGTGATGACCTGCTATCTTAAACGTATGTAAACACACACACTAACACTTATAGCATTATACCGGAATGAACACAAGAAAAAACATATTTAGAAAACTTGCGGGAGGAATATGCCTGCTGGCTTCAGGCATTTATGTACAGAATGCAAACGCCCAATGCGATAACATTACTGTAACTGTAACGGCTGCTCCTTCTATCTGCATGCAAAATGGAACGCTTACCGTATCGGTAACCGGCCCGGATGCTGCAAACCTCAGCATGAGTACGGCACAGTACGCCATTAACCCTGTTTCGGGTACGAACTATTCGCAGGCATGGGCGCAAGCTCCCGGCGGCATATTGACAGACGTTCCTCCGGGTACATACAACGTGCAGGTGCGCGCCTTTTGCTCGGTAAGCAACGATTATGTGGTGAAAACAACAAACAATACAGCCACCGTCACCAGTACCTATGTGGTGCCTAACGCATATGTAGGGCCTGTGCGCAAAACGTTTAACTGTACTCAAAAATACATCGGCCGTATCCCCGTTGTAGTAGCCGGGGGTCTGGCGCCTTACAACGTTGTCATGACCGGCAAGCCGGCTGCATATACAGGACAGACCACCTTTACAATGGCCAGCGCCGGAACACTGAACGTAGATAACCTGCCGGCCGGTGATTATTCTTTTACTGTCGTGGATAACTGTACATACAATACAGACCTGACAGCCACCGTAGGCACTTATACCGCAGATTATGACCAAAGTATGGTATATAACTATCCTTATATGATGGGCAGTTATACCACGGACTGCCGTGCGGTAAGATTATCAGTGAAATACCTGTCAACTGCGCATGAACTTTATCCCATATATAATTCGGAATTTTACGAAATAGGATTTACATATAACGCCGCAACCCAGCCAACGGTGTGGCAGGATGCGCCTGCGTCTTCCTACGTAGATTATCTGTTGCAGCATGACAGGGACGACTTCAGAAAGAACGGTTATTATGTAGCAGTATGGGTAAGGATCAAAGGTACGAACTGCGCATATAAAGTAAGGGATGTGAAAGCATATACCGGCACAACCTTTTCGCTATCATACACGCAGATAAATTGCGATACGGCTCAGGTTAGTCATTATATACAGGGTACTTCTTTCTATAATTTCTTCTGTTATCCATACCAGTGGTGCGTGGTAAGGCCTACAGCTCCCTACGATACCATTATACCCTGGTCTGAGCCTGTTACAAATACCAGCGCCATTTCTGCAAAAATGGCCTACGGCTCCAGGATAGTATACCGGGATGCAAAAGGCAATATATTTACAACCACGACACAAACATCTATGATAAACAATATCTCTATGAGCGCAAGCTATTATTCATGCAGCACGCCTAATGCCAGTGGCTATATTGCTTCATTAGTATACATATATTCCAGTAACAACCCTATGCCAGTCGGCACAAGAATACAATATATAAGCGGCCCTCCGGGAGCGCCGGCGCCAGCTTCTCCCGATATGATACTTACTTCAAGCACCAACTCTGTATATCCTTATGGAAGTAGCAGTACTACCTATATGGTTCCCGGCACTTATAGATTCAAAGTCACATTGCCAAATAATTGCGGAGAGAAAGAAATATCTGCATCTACATATATGAGAAACGTAATAACCGGTCTCCAGATAAGCAGTACGGCAGAAACCTGCGATGGGATGCGTATATTCCCCGCCGGACAGTTGGGATACATTTCAGGTACTAATCAGTACAACATTGCTACCTGGTTTGCATTGGAAAGCGGCCCGGCCGGCGTGAGCATAAACAAGCAGGGAGTGCAGGTCGGAGGCTCACTCCTGTTGCCGGCATCGGGCAGATACACTATCAAAATTACAACCGATGAACCGACCAATACATATAATGCATGCGCCTTTCAAACCATCACGTTCGACTACGAGAAAAGACCGCTTGCGCTGGATGTGAACGTCACATCGGCTTATGTATGCGAGGGTAGCGGAACGTTAGGGAATATGCGCGTTAAGGGTATCAACGGCACGGGCAGTTATACTTACCAGCTCAGAACACAGGGCGGAGGAACACTGATACAGTCTAACGCAACCGGCGTATTCAACTACGGGGCAGCCGGGCAGACCTACACCATCAGGGTTATAGATAACAACTGCAATACGCAGTTCGACCAGAATGTAACTATCCTCGACCTGTCTGATGCGCAGATCACATACAGCAGCGGAAGCACTAACAACGTGTTCTGCGAAGGACAAACACTAAGGGTGAACTGCATCACGCTCGGTTCCACCATCTATAGCTGGACAGGGCCCGGCGGATGGACTTCTACGGAGCAGAATCCTACACGCCCTAACGCAACTCCCGAAATGTCGGGCAGATATACCGTAACAGTAACGCCCGAAGGCTGCGGACTGCCTATGACACAGTACATCGACATTCTGGTCAATCGCTGCATGGCCACAATAAACCCGCACCTGCGGTCAAGGGCGGTGCATTAGTAGCTAACTGAACCGGGGAATGCCGTGGGGTTAAGACCTGCGGTATTCCCTGGGAGACAGGCCGGTGTATTTCTTGAAAAACTTTCCGAAGGTAGACTGATCCGAGAAGTTAAGCGTGTCGGCAACCTGCTGCACGGTTATCTGCGGAGTTTTCAGCAACGTTTTCGCTTCCACCACAAGGGCGTCGTCTATCCACTTGTTGGCAGGTTTGCCGGTTAATTCCTTCAATATCAGTGAAAGATACTGTGGAGTGATGCACAATTTATCTGCATAGAACGTGACGAGATGCTGGGCGCCGGCATGCAGGAAAAGCAGTTGTATGAATTGGTTCATTATCTCCTCTTTGCGTGAAAAGGATGAGTGGACAAACGCATCAGTTTTGCCCATAAGTATATTAGCCAGTTCGAGCATAAAGGCGCTGACGGAGTTTTGCATCACTTCGCGGTAGAAGGCATGGGTCCGCAGTCTGATCTTCTCTTCCAGCATCATGAAACAGCGTTCTATATGGGCAGTCTCCTCCGCAGTGAACGGGATACAGGGGTTCTTTTGCAGCCTCATATAGGCGGTTAGCTGAGGCGCCTGCAAACTCAGGCGGCAGTCATTTAAAAAAGTTTTATCAATGATTAATATCTTCGCCTTTAAATCCCCGCTCGATTCGGCCATCCGTATAACATGAGTAGGCATAACAAAAAGCATGTTGTCTGCCGAGATTGTATAAGGGATATAATTTATGCTGACCTGTGCGCTCCCGCGAAACGCCATAACTATGATAGGCTGATTAATGCGCACCGGGTCTGAGTACCCTCCTGCGCATTTAGAGAAAGAAATACCTGCATTAACGTCGGCAACTGTCACAACATCATGGTATGTTTCGGATACGGTAATATAATTAATCAACTCAGACGCTTCAATAAATGGTAGTTTATCCATATTTTACATATTTCGATTTTGACCAACAAATGTAATGTGTTTGTTGTAACAAATGACCGGTATAACAATTATGAATCTCTTTTGTGTCTCTTTAACGTGAGCCGGGGTATAAGGGGTTTCAGCAGTGCCGGCTGATACGTATAGCCGGCAAAAGGCCTCAAAAACCGTACCGGCAGTATTGGCCGAAATTTTCATTAATACGTTTATAATACACGTAATCAATCAGTTAATCCGCAAGTGTTACATTCTTTAATATTCAAATGAGGCGAAAACATACAAAATATCGTTTCCAGCACGCAGGTGATACAAAAAAGCACCTGCGTGATATAAAAAAACACGTACGTATTTGACCTCACTACGTACGTATTTGACTTCATCTCGTACGTAAAACGGTTCATTACGTACGTGACCGGATTCATAACGTACGTGAAGCGCATCATCACGTATGTAGATTTTTTTAACACGCACGTGGCAGGTTTCACTACGTACGTGTTTTTTTCTATCACGCAGGTGCTTTTTTGTATCACCTGGGTGGGGGATTTCAATTTTTGTTAAATGAAAAATCCACTGTGCGCTTTCATCCGGTTTTTGCATTACATAAATTTCCCCTTCATATGGCGCTCTGTTTTAAGGCGCCTGTCTCTATATATTATATTATGACCAATTCCGTAACGCAGTAAACCTTTTAAGTTTTCTACACACGAGCGATCTTTGTTGCCAAAAATAACGAACTACCCGACAAAACAATCACAGAATAGACACGTTATTGGTCGATAATAACCCGTAGTTCGTCGATAAATGTCCGCTAACGGACGTTTTTTGTTTGAGTGAATGATAATGTAAATATATTTTTGTAGCAACTGTTATATGTATTTAAAGGAACAGATATTAATGGTAGCATTCGACCTTTTTTCTCAATACGGTATAAAGAGCGTAAGTATGGACGACATAGCCCGCCATCTGGCTATATCAAAACGTACAATATATGCAACTTTCCCTGACAAGGAAAGCTTATTGACCGAAGGTATCGAATACACGCATAAGAAAATGAGCAGTTATCTCGCCCGTATAGAAAAAGAGTCTTATACGGCAATAGACATCTTTTTATTATTGTATGAAGAATTGATGAAACATCCCAGATGGTACTCAAGGAAGTTTTATGAAGACCTGAAACGATACCCCGTTGCGCTGGAGAAAAAGGAATCTGAAAAGTCACGCTTCGCCGGCGTATGCAGCCGCATATTCAACCGTGGAGTGAAAGAGGGTGTATTTCAGCCGGATGTAAATTTTGAAATCATGGGATTGCTGGCCAAAGAACAACTTAAGATGCTGACTGTGCCGCAATCGCTTTCAAAACATTCGAATGAAGAAATATACAGTACGGTGCTGACTACATTCCTGCGTGGAATAAGCACTGACAAGGGGCGGGCTATTCTGACCAGATGGATGGCTTCGAGAATATCTTATAACAAAACAGAGTGAGATTTAGTTTAAAACAATAATTCTATTTTAAATGGGAAAATTAGTATGTGTTAAAAAGATGATGCCGGTGGCAGGTGCGCTGCTACTGTCTGCAACCTTTACTTTGGCCAACGCCCAGGAGCCTCTGGTTCTAAACCTGGATAAAGCATTGGAGATTGCAATGAGTGAAAACCCGACAGTGAAAGTGGCCGACCAGGAGATTGAAAAAAAGAAATATGCGCAAAAAGGAGCCTACGCGGCATTGTTTCCACAAATAAACCTTGGAGGCGATTACCAGCGTACGCTGAAAAAACAGGTTATGTATATGGACGGAGATTTCGGCATGGTAGACATGATGGCGCCAATATTCAACGGTATGGAACAGACGTTTGCAAGCCAGGTGCCGGGATACGCTCCGGGGACACTGATCAGTGAGATTGCCGCAGCATCAGCGCCAACTGAGACAACGTCAAGCGGAGATGGTATCTCCATCGGGCGGGATAACAACTGGAGCGCAGGCTTCACGTTCGGTCTGCCGCTGATAAATACAGCGCTGTGGAAAAGCCTGTCTGTATCGGCTTTAGACGTTGAACTATCCATCGAACAGGCCCGCTCGTCAAAGATAGATATGGAAAACCAGGTCAGGAAATGTTTTTATGGCGTCTTGCTGGCCAATGACTCCTACCGTGTTTTCAAGGAAAGCTATGACAATGCTATGGCTAACTATTCGGATATAAAGAGCAAATACGAGCAGGGATTAGTAGCTGAATATGACCTGATACGGGCGAATGTGTCGGTAAAGAATATAGAGCCAAACTTATTGCAGGCCGAAAACGCTGCGACCCTGTCCAAATGGCAGCTTAAAGCCCTGCTGGGAGTTAACCTTGACCTGGCAATAGAGTGCGAAGGGCGGCTTATGGATTTTCAGTCGGAACTTTTTGCCGATTACGTGTCAACCTCAGTCAACATCTCACTGGATGACAACAGCTCCCTGAAACAGTTCGACATCCAGGCGAGACTGCTTAAGCGCACGCTGGAGATGCAGAAGCTGGACTTTATGCCTACCCTTTCGCTCTCAGGACTGTACCAGTGGAGCGCTATGAATAACGACTTTAGGTTCAAAGAGTACCAGTGGAACCCGTACTCTATGGTAGGCATATCGCTTAGCGTTCCTATCTTTTCGGGAGGCAGCCGGCTTAACAAGGTAAAGCAGACACAGGTGTCTATCTCTCAATTAAGACTGCAACGCGACGATGCGGAACGAAACCTACAACTGGCCGTAAAACAATTTGCAGATAACATGAGCACCTGTGTCAAACGCTTCGACGCGGCGCAGAAAGGAGTAGAGCAGGCCGAGCGCGGATATAGTATAGCCCGTAAACGCTACGATACCGGCTCAGGAACCCTGCTGGAAATAAATGATGCGGAACTGGCCATGACACAGGCCCGTCTCAACTTCAACCAGGCGATATATGATTATATGACCGCAAAGTCTGAACTTGAAAAGACACTGGGAAAACAATCTTACTCAAAATGAAAATAATAATAAAAACCAGAGACAACATGAGAACAAATAATGTATTAAAACTCACCTCAGCATCTTTACTTGCCATAATGATGTCCTGCTCTTCGGGAGAGAAAAAAACAGAAGAAACAAACACAATACCGAAAGTAAAATTAGAAACCATACATATAGAAGATGTAGATCAGCTCAGCGAATTCACGGCGACGGTTCTCGCCGGGGTATCAAACAAGATAGCCCCGCAGGCTCCTGTCCGCATACAGAAACTGCATGTAGAAGTGGGCGATCATGTAGCAGCCGGCCAACTGCTGGCAACGATGGATGCTACCAGTCTGAAACAAACGAAAATACAAATAGATAACCAGGAAACGGAGTTCAACAGGATAGACGAACTGTACAAGGTGGGAGGTGTATCCAAATCGGTCTGGGATGCTCAGAAAACAGCCCTGGAAGTGGCAAAAGAGACTTATCGCAATTTGCGGGAAAACAATCAGCTGTTAAGTCCAATATCCGGCATTGTAACCGCGCGTAACTATGACAGTGGCGACATGTACAGCGGCGCTTTGCCGGTATACGTGGTAGAGCAAATCCGCCCTGTCAAACTGATGGTCAACGTCTCCGAGAGCTATTTTACCAGGGTAAAGAAAGGAATGGATGTAAGCATCAAACTGGATGTATATGGCGACGAAGTTTTCGAGGGCAGGGTAAACCTGATTTATCCTACCATTGATCCGGAAAGCCGTACCTTCCCTGTTGAGCTCAGGATAGCGAATAGCGACGAACGGGTACGTCCCGGTATGTTTGCACGGGTTATAATGAATTTCGGCGCCTTACAGCATATCGTGGCTTCAGACCTCTCTATCGTAAAGCAGACCGGTTCGGGAGACCGTTATATATATGTATATAAGAGCAACGGTACGGTATCGTATCAAAAGGTGGAGTTAGGCCGTCGACTGGGAGACAGGTATGAAATCCTTTCCGGAGTAGAAGATGGCGACCGCATAGTCATTTCGGGCCAGAGCCGGTTGACAAACGGAGAAGAAGTTGAGGTTGTAAATTAAGAAAATCAGTAAAATATGAGTTTATATTCAACAGCGGTAAAAAAGCCGGTTACTACCGCCCTTATCTTTGTGGCTGTAGTTGTATTCGGTCTTTTTTCATTAACCCGGTTATCTATCGATTTGCTTCCTAAAATCGATATGAACATGATCATGGTGATGACGGCCTATCCCGGCACAAGCGCCGCGGATATAGAAATGAATGTGTCAAAGCCATTGGAAAATACACTTAACAGCGTTAGTAATCTGAAAAATATCACGTCACAGTCCAGGGAGAACATATCCATCATCACGCTGGAATTTGAATATGGTTCCGACACGGACGTGGCTACCAACGACGTGCGCGATAAATTGGAGATGGTGAAATCGTACCTGCCTGATGATGCCGAAAGCCCCGTCATCTTTAAATTCGGCACGGATGACATACCTATCATCATGCTCTCGGTTACGGCGGAAGAAAGCTCCAACGCCCTTTATAAGATTCTTGACGACAAAGTGTCTAACCCCCTGGCCCGTATAAACGGTGTAGGTGCGGTATCCATAAGCGGGACCCCCACACGCGAGCTGCAGGTATATTGCGACCCTTACAAGCTGGAAGCTTACGGACAGACAATTGAAGGCATCTCGACTATCATTGCCCAGGAAAACCGCAACACACCGGGCGGCGTCATAGATATTGGTTCAAACACCTATTCACTGCGCGTGCAGGGGGAATTTACCGATGTTAATCAACTGCTGGATTTGGTAGTCGGCAGTCGCGACAACAAAACGGTTTACCTCCGCGATATAGCCTACGTGCAAGATTATGTGGAAGAACGAGCGCAGGAAACCTACAACAACGGTATACGCGGCGGTATGATTATCATCCAGAAACAGTCTGGCGCCAACTCTGTTGAGATAGCCAGCAAAGTTTATGAAAAACTTCCTGAAATACAGGAAAGCCTGCCTTCAGATGTAAAGTTGGACATTATAATGGATTCGTCGGAAAATATTTTAAACACGATAAACTCTCTGATTGAAACAGTTATAGTAACGTTTATTATCGTGATGCTGGTAGTATTGGTATTTCTCCGTCGCTGGCGCGCTACATTTATCATCGTACTTACCATACCTATCTCACTGATAGCCTCGTTTGCCTACCTTATGGCTTCGGGTAACACGTTGAATATAATATCAATGAGTTCGCTTTCTATCGCCATTGGCATGGTGGTGGACGACGCCATAGTGGTGCTGGAGAATATCACCAAGCATATCGAACGTGGCAGTTCGCCCAAGCAGGCAGCCATTCACGCCACCAACGAAGTAGCGCTTGCCGTTATGGCTTCCACCCTCACGATACTGGCGGTGTTCCTTCCTTTTACGATGATAACATCAGGTATTGCAGGCATCATGTTCAGGCAATTGGGCTGGATTGTAGCCATAGTGATCACTATATCTCTGGTCTCCGCTCTGACGCTGACCCCTATGCTTTGCTCTCAGATGCTACGCTTAGACCCGAAAAAAGGCAAACTCTACGCTCTCTTCTTCGCACCTTCCGAAAAGGCGCTGAACTGGCTTGATATAGCCTATTCTCGTTTTGTCAACTGGGCGGTACGTCACCGGAAAACAGTTATTTCAGGCGCATCGCTTATTTTCATAGGGAGTTTGATATTAGTCCCAACTATAAAAACAGAATTTTTCCCAACGCAGGATAATGCACGTATCGGCATCAACATCGAGCTTCCCATCGGGACTAAACAGGATATAACCCGCGAAATTGCATCACAGATCGACAAGGAATTCCGTGAGAAATACCCGGAAATAAAGATATCCAACTACAGCGAAGGGCAGGCTAACACAGATAACACCTGGGCGCAGTTAAGTAGTAGCGGCACGCATATCATTGAATTTAATCTCAGTCTGTACAGCGTTGGCGTGCGCAAGAAGGCAAGCGGTTCAAACCGCGGACTGACGGAAATATGCGAGATGATGCGCAAAGACCTTGAAGCCTATACGGAAATCAAGCGCTTTGAAGTATTGGCCGGCGGAGGTAATATGATGGGAGGAGAAGCCGCAGTAGATGTAGAAATATATGGCTTTGATTTTTCTGAAACAGACGCCATAGCAAATGAAATAGCCGAACGTCTGAGAAATGATGAAGCCATATCTCAGGTAACCGTCAGCCGCGAAGATTATATCCCCGAATACCAGATTGATTTTGATCGCGAAAAGCTGGCTGTCAATGGGCTGAACGTAACGACGGCCTCCATGTATATGCGTAATCGTATAAACGGATCGGTGGCTTCCCTTTACCGCGAGGATGGCGACGAGTACAACATCCGTGTGCGCTATGCTCCGCAATTCCGTCAGTCAATGGAAGATATAGAAAACATCGTAATATATAACAATGCCGGACAAGGCATTCGCATCCGCGAATTAGGACAGATTGTCGAACGTATGACGCCGCCAACTATCGAACGCAAAAACCGTGAGCGCGTAATCACCGTGTCAGCCATTGCGGCTGAAGGCTCTGCGCTGAGCGACGTAGTGAAGGTTGTAAACACCGAAATGGACAGCATAGAAATATTGCCGGAAATTGCCTGGCAAATTTCCGGTACATACCAGGACCAGCAGGATACGTTCAGCGACCTTGGCCTGCTTATGATGCTTATTATTCTATTGGTATTCATTGTCATGGCGGCACAGTTTGAGTCGCTGGTAGACCCGTTCGTCATAATGTTTTCCATCCCGTTCGCCTTTACAGGCGTTATACTGGGTTTGTCAATCACACAAACGCCGCTGGGAGTGATGGCCATGATAGGTCTTATTATGCTGATAGGTATAGTAGTGAAAAACGGTATTGTGATGATAGACTACACAATACTATGCCGCGAGAGAGGCATGAGTATCATTACAGCCTGCGTGGCTGCCGGCAAATCACGTCTACGCCCGGTATTGATGACAAGTCTGAGTACTGTTCTGGGAATGCTTCCGCTGGCTATGGGCACAGGCGAAGGCGCAGAGATGTGGCGGGCGATGGGTATGACGGTAGCATGGGGGCTTTCTGTATCCACTTTGATTACATTAATCATTGTTCCGGTTGTATATTGCGTATTTGCGGCAAACGGAGTAAAACGGAACAGGAAAAAAATCAGAAAAATGTCTATCGCTATGAACTATAATACAATTTAAATAGTTATAATAATATGAAAGCTATATTTATAACATTCAACCAGGCGTATTATGATGCAATCATTTCTATCATGGACAGAAATGAAATCAAAGGCTACACCTATTGGGAAGATGTACAGGGGCGTGGAAGCAAAACGGGAAAACCTCATTATGGCACTCATGCATGGCCAACAAAAAATTCTGCTATCTTTACTGCCGTGGAAGATGAGAAGGTCGCGGGTTTCTTAGATTTGTTACATAAACTTGATTTACAAACAGAAGCACAGGGGTTACGTGCGTTTGCATGGAATATTGAACAATTAATCTGAGTACATATAAGAGAGTATTTATAATAACTTTTAGTAACACATGACGAAGAGGCTGCCGTGCTTGTAGCCTCTCGTCTTTGTTATTTTAACATGTGGATTATGGAAATTAAAAATCATTTGAAGCTTCTTCTTCTTGAAAAGAATGCGAGTGTCGGACAATTACTTTGCGAATATATGCAGATAAGTGATTTTCGCGCCGATATGTTTACCTCTACGGAAGATGCCTACCATGCTTTTATCAAAGAGGGATACCCAATTTGTATAATCAGTATTGAAGAATCAACTTCAGAGGAAGATTTTACTCTCGTGAAAAGGATCAGATCTGTTAACCCCGATGTCATATTAATTTTCCTCGCTACAAACCCTACAATGGAGGTTATCACACAGGCTTATGCACTGGGAGCGGATGACTTTGTGCGTAAACCATTTATCCTTGAAGAGTTGCAATTGCGTATTAACGCTATCATAAGACGTTCCCGTAATCTGGATATACAGGTGAAAACATGTTACCGGATTGGGAAGTACTCGCTGGATACAAAAAAACAAACTTTATCTATCGGCGATACCTGTAATAAAATCACAACCAAAGAATGCGACCTGCTCATGTTCCTGTGCGAAAATATGAATAACCTTGTTTTACGTGAAGACATTTTAAAAACCGTCTGGAAAAACAACTCATATTACAACGCGCGAAGCATGGACGTATACATAACCAAACTCCGCCGGTTGCTGAAAGGCGATAACAGGGCAGGTATAATCAACGTTCATGGGAAAGGGTACAAACTATTAGTCATATGATCCGGCCGGTAAAATAATATGGAAAGCGTTTACCACTTTTACCAAAACACAATAAATGCCTGTTCAGGGCAAACCAAATATCTAAAAAAGAATATACATGTAATGGGTACCATCCGCTTATTTGTGGTAATGGGAGCCATAACGACCACCTGGTTTCTGAGAGAATCAGACTGGAAATTGATTGCCGGATCGCTGTCTTTGTACATAATTGCCTTTGTTGTATTGATGGTATACCATACCTTACTATCAAATAAAAAAGCATATGCCGAAACCCTGACAGAGCTATGTTCAAACGAAATAAAAGGATTAGATCACGACTTCCATTCTTTCGACGGAGCGCCTGATAAGGCCGACGGCGGGCATCCCTTCAGCGTCGATCTGGATATATTCGGAGCACACTCTCTTTTTCAATCCGTTAACCGGACTGTCACAGCGATGGGCCGCGAACGGTTAGCGGACATGTTCATAAATCCCATGACCAGTAAAGAATCTATTCTGCAACGCCAGGAGGCTATAAAAGAACTGGCTCCGCTTTCCGGGCTGAGGCAGGACTTTTATGTAAACGGTATTCTCAAAGGCAGAGAGCCCCAGGGCGATAACCGTCTGCTGTCGTATTTGCTAAGCGACTCTGTTTTTTTTGCCGGCAACCCTTTCTGGAAAATATCCGTCGTGATAGTTCCCCTGCTCTGGGCGGCTATCTTTGCCGGCCTTATTTTTGGACACATATCGCTTTCGCTGTCTGGCCTCTTGTTTACAATCAGCGCTTTGACAGCTTACTACCGTATCGGACGTATAAATAAACTGCACCAGGCGGTCTGCCGGTTGGAGAAGATACTTATAAGCTACTCCGGATTGATAAAAAGTATAGAAAACAATGCATTTACTTCCGAAACACTTTCCAGTATAATCAAACAGCTAAGATGCCGGAAAGGGACAGCGTCACAGGCAATCAAAAAGCTGTCTGCCCATATAGGGGTATTAGACCAGCGGGCGACGTTTACCGCTATATTGCTGAACATATTCACTTTCCGTGAGATACGCGCATCCATTGCTATTGAACGGTGGAAAATGGAACACGGCCCTGAGACTAAAGGATGGCTCGACGCCCTGTCTCATTTCGACGCCCTGAGTTCGCTTGCCGGCTTTGCTTTTAATCACCCCGGATATGTTTATCCGGCCATTGCCGACTCGTATTTCGAAATGTCGGGCAAGGCCCTGGGGCATCCTCTGATCCACAGGGATGTATGCGTGAAAAACGACATAGCTGTCGGGCAAAGCCCTTATTTCCTGATTATCACAGGAGCCAATATGGCCGGTAAGAGCACTTATCTGCGAACGGTCGGTATAAACTTCCTCCTGGCGATGACCGGCGCACCGGTGTGCGCCGAGGAACTGACCGTATACCCGGCAAGTCCGGCAACCAGCCTGCGTACGTCAGACTCCCTGGCAGGCAACGAATCTTATTTCTTTGCCGAACTGAAACGTTTGAAAATGATAATCGACCGCCTCCAGAAAGGAGAACGGCTATTCATAATATTAGACGAGATATTAAAGGGAACCAACTCCGTCGATAAACAAAAAGGCTCCTTCGCCCTTATGAAACAACTGCTTGCATGCAACGCACGCGGCATTATCGCCACGCACGACCTGGCTCTGGGAGCTTTGGAACGCGACTTCCCCGCACATATTAAAAACTATCGCTTTGAGGCTGATATAACCGGCGACACACTTTCATTCTCCTACAAACTCAAAGAAGGAGTTGCACAGAATATGAACGCCTGCTTCCTGATGCAGAAAATGGGAATAGTCATTCCCTGATCATTACCGGTTAGACAGATAACGCTGTATGTTATCCGAGAATGATACCATCTGATTGCCGTCTGGGTCGGAGAAAATAAAGAAATAATCAATATCCGGAATGGAACGGGCCGTTTCCACGGCTTTCTCTATCCCCATGACCATGAAAGCGGTAGCGTACGCGTCGGCAGTCATGCAGTCTTTTGCCATGACGGTGGCGCTTAATATATTCCGGCCGGCCGGATAGCCGGTAGCAGGATTTATCGTATGACCATAGCGTACACCGTCTTTGATATAGAAATTGCGATAATCGCCTGATGTGGCTATGCCGCAGGGCTCGCATGTCTGCAAGGTGTCTTCAAGCGCAGCATTGGTCCCTTCAGTGTCGTCTTCCGGCGTATTTATGCCAATGCGCCAGCATTCCCCGTTCTGATTGACGCCGCGCATGGTCACTTCGCCGCCTATATCAACCATGTAGTTTGTAACACCTTCACGTTCCAGCAGAAGGGCTACCACATCACAGGCGTATCCTTTGGCTATGGCCGAAAAATTGAGTATCACGCGCGGGTCGTCCTTTACGACCTTCCTGCCTTCAAGGCGTATTTTATTATAGCCGACGAATGTCTTTACGCTGTCAATCATGTAAGGCGTTACGCTATCTGCCCGGCTGAAGCCGAATCCCCATAAATTAATGAACGGCGCTACCGTAGCGTCGAAAGCTCCGCCGGAGACGGCTGACACTTCCTGCGCTTTATTAAATACTTCCATAAACCACTCGTCTGCTTCCACCGCCTCATTATTGTTTACCTTCGAAATGATGGAATTAGGGTTAAATGGGTTCAGCGAAAGATTAAACGCCTGCAGTTCTGCGTCAATCTTTCCGGTCAGTAGCCGGGGGGCCTGGTACTTAATGCGGTACAGGGTATGAAAAACCGACCCGCTTTCTTCGTAATATTCCAACTTATCCGCACAACCGTACAGTACTGATACAAGACAGAAACCGGAAATGAGACGGAATATTTTTTTCAGGTAAAAACCACCTTCACATGCCTTCAGATGGCATAAAAAAACTCTTAAATCATTCATACGGCGAAGGTAGCGGTTTTTTTAGATGGAGAAAGTGAATGAACACGGCAAAATCAGAAAAAGCGACGGGGGAGCCTTCAGACCTGAGAGAGACCAGGCCTCTTCTTACATCTGGCTCCGGTTTAGGGGTTTTGACTGCTCGTTCGTTTTATAATATAAGCGCACATATTGAAAATTCACTTTATCATGGAAATATATATTCTGTTACAACGCTATATAGAAGGAGATGCTACAGTTGATGAGAAGCAGCAGGTACTCCATTGGCTGCAAGAAGACGAAAGCCATATCATGGAGTATCAGTCGATGAGAAAGCTGCACGACCTGCACAACTGGAATACGGACCACAGAAAGGAAGTTGCCGGACCTGTACGGCAGGCGCTCCTACGTAGGAAGGTAATTACCGAAGTAATGAAAGTGGCGGCCGTATTGCTGGTTGGTATTTTATCTGCTTATATATTTCTACGGCCGGAAGAGGCGGCTCCTTCTTTACAAACCATTTACGTTCCTCACGGACAACGGGCCGAACTTTTTCTCAGCGATGGTACCGGGATATGGCTGAACTCGGGAACCAGACTGACGTTCCCGACAATTTTCGCAAACAAAACCCGCGAGATTTCTTTAGATGGGGAGGGCTATTTTAAAGTGGCTAAGGACCAGTCCAAACCCTTCATCGTACATGCCGGCAGATATGATGTTAATGTATTGGGTACAGAGTTTAATGTAAAATCTTATATAAAGAACAACTATTTTGAGGTCTCACTTCTGGAAGGAAGCGTAAATATAGAGTCCAAAGATCAGCCGTCACTCCGGCTGATGCCGAATGAAACCGCTTACCTGTCTGATGGCAGACTGACAAAAGGAGCAATTAACGATTTCAATTATTTCAAATGGCGCGAAGGACTGATATGCTTCGAGAAAGAGAACCTTGCCTCCCTCTTCAAAAAACTCGAACTATATTATGACATACAAATAGTTACCAATAATGAACAGCTTGCCGGATGGTCGTATACCGGTAAATTCAGGACAAGGGACGGCATAGAGCATGTCTTGCGTGTATTACAGTTAAGACATGATTTCCAATACACCAAAGATGAAGCTAATAACATAATAATAATCAATTGATAAACGGATCGTATAATCTTATAATAAACGAATATGCCTATGAAATAGCCTTGTAACAAAAAGAACGGAAAATGTGAGCACCACTTTCCGTTCCAAAGAACAAAAAAAATAACCGGATCTCACGATTCAATTATTACTAACAATTTAATTCACTACAAAAGTATGATAAAACTTTATAAAAGGGATATTATGCCCTGCTTTAAATCTTTTAAACATCTTATCAGAGTTATGAAACTGACCCTCACCGCACTATTTATATGTATCACCGGGCTGTTTGCGACCGAAAGTAATTCGCAGACGGCGCGGGTAAACATTTCCATGCGGAATGTAAACACAGGAGATATAATCGAAGAGATAGAGCGGCAGACAGATTACCTGTTCCTTTATGCCTCAGACGAGATCAACCCCGGTAAAAAAGTATCTGTCGAAGCAGACAACCAGACAGTAGCGGAAGTTCTTTCCGGTTTATTTAAAGACACGAATATCATATACGCATTGGAAGGCACCAGCATTTTCCTGATGAAGAAAGAAGACCCTGTCGCCCATACTCAGCCGCAACAGACAAAAAGAACAATCAGGGGGAAAGTGACCGATGAACGGAATGAGCCGATTATCGGGGCCAACACAGTGGAAAAGGGCACAATAAACGGCACAATAACGGATTATAACGGAGAGTTCAGCCTGAATGTTTCTCCTGACGCCACGATTACCGTTTCCTATATCGGATATAAAAACACGGATATAGCTGTGGGTAATGAGACGTACTACACTATCAGGCTGAAAGAAGACCTTGAAATACTGGATGAAGTGGTTGTGACAGCGCTCGGAATCCGGCGGGAAGAAAAAGCTCTGGGATATGCAGTACAGAAAATAAGCGGAGAGAGCCTGACCTCAGCCAAAGGCGTTGATCTGTCAGGTATGCTGACAGGACAGATTGCCGGACTGAATGTCTTAAACACTACCGAATTCAATGAAAATAACGAGATTAAACTCCGTGGTGAAAACACCCTGCTGATCATTGACGGTATCCCCAGCGAGAATATGTCTCTCTCAAATATCGCTTCAGATGATATAGAATCGATTGACGTGCTGAAAGGTCCGACAGCAACCGCCCTTTACGGCGCGATGGGTAAAAACGGCGCAATAATGATTACTACCAAAAAGGGCGGCAAAAACGAGGGACTGGACATTAGCGTTAACAGCAATACCATGTTTTTCGCCGGTTACCTGGCATTCCCTGAGGCCCAGTCTTCATACAGCTATGGGTTCGGAGGGAAATACGACGACGTCAGCGGATATGTCTGGGGAGACAAACTGGATATTGGCCGCAGTGCGATTATGTGGGATCCCCATAGCTATGAGAAAAGGGAGCAGGAATTGATTTCCAAAGGGAAAGACAACTTCCGTAATTTCCTTGAATTCAGTATGGTCACAAACAACAATGTCAGTGTATCCCAAAAAGGGAAATACGGCTCTTTCCGTACCTCGCTGACACATATCTATAATAAAGGACAGTATCCGAACCAGAAGCTGAACAGTTTCAACTACTATGTCGGGGGAGAGATGAACCTCGGCAATTTTAAACTGGACGCGGCGGCAGGCATTAACAAGAGGGTTTCTCCGAATGACTTCGGAGCCGGTTATTACAGTTCGAGCTACATATATGATATGGTCGTCTGGGGCGGTACGGAGTATGATATCCGCGATTATAAAAATAACTACTGGATCAGAGGGCAGGAAAATATCCAGCAGAACTGGTATGACAAAAGCTGGTACGACAACCCTTATTTTAAAGCGTATGAAGTACTCAAACCAACCGATAAAACGACCATGAACGCTTACCTCAACGGGAGTTATCAGGTCAACTCATGGCTTAAAGCCATGCTGCGGGCAGGGATGGATACTTATATAAACCAGGAAGAAAACAGAAACGCGATCAGCGCAAACTACTCCTGGGATAAGAAAGGGTACTTCTCTACAAGCGCTTCTACAGGATATAGTATCAATTCGGATGCTATGCTGATGGCGGATAAAACATGGGGTATGTTCAACCTCAACATACTGGGAGGTGCAAACCTGTATTACTGGAAATCCAATAATCAGTATATCCGTACCGCAGGGGGAATTACCATACCGGGCTTTTATTCGATACACGCATCGGTAAATCCCGTCCAGACTCCTTATAGTTTCGACGGTAACTCGAATGTCATGAAGCAGAAGCAGGTCAACAGTCTGTATGGGAAACTGTCCTTATCCTGGGCAAGTACTTATTTTATTGATATTACCGGGAGAAATGACTGGTCGTCTACGCTCACGACAGAAAACCGTTCTTACTTTTATCCTTCCGTGGCAGGCAGTGTCGTTCTGTCGGAAATCGTCAGACTGCCTGCTTTCTGGGATTTCTGGAAAATCCGCGGCTCATGGACTATGACAAAGCAGGACGCCAATGTGTATGCAAACAACAACGTATACGCTGTGGAAGCAAATAAATGGAACGGACTGGGCACTGCAAGTTTCCCGAACACGATTATCGGCAACAATATTTCCCCTAAAAAAGCAGAGACCATAGAAGCGGGGACCGGCGTCAATTTCTTTAAAAACAGGCTTTATGCCGACTTCGCTTACTTCCGTAAAGTCGATTCCGACTTTATCATTAACGGAGGAGTAAGCCAGGCCACAGGTTTCAGCTCCATTCAGACAAATTCGGAAGAAGAGCTGCTCCGCAGGGGGTTCGAACTGACAGTGGGAGGTACGCCTGTAAAGACTTCGGATTTCCAGTGGGATATCCTCACCAACTGGGCGCGCGACGTTTATACCTATAAAAAGCTCGACCCTGATCATTCTACCAATAAACCCTGGATTTATGAAGGCGCCCGGTGGGACTGGTTCGAGTTATACGATTGGGAAAGAGATACCGAAGGCAACATTGTACACAACGGTGGAATGCCGGTGCAACAGTCGTTCGTGTCAAAGAGAGGGAATACCCGTCCGGACTTAATCTGGGGTATCACAAACAGTTTGCGTTATAAGCAGTTCACCCTCAGCTTCTCCTTTGACGGGCGCGTAGGCGGGATGTCGTTCTCGCGGACTGTACAGACCATGCTGTCATCCGGTTCGCATATCGACACCGACACGCAATGGCGGTACGACGAAGTTGTCGACGGAAAGATCAATTATATCGCTCCCGGTGTAAAAATCGTCTCCGGTGAAGTAAAAAGGGACGCCGAAGGTAATATACTGGAAGACACCCGGCAGTTTGCGCCTAACGATGTGCCTGTATCCTATCAGGCCTATATCCTGCGTTTTAACGACGGTGCGAGCAGGCCTAAATGGCAGAATGTATTCGATGAGACCTTTGTCAAACTAAGAAACCTCTCGGTCACTTACCATCTGCCGGCGGATATTACCAATAAACTAAGATTGAAGGATGCGTCGATCGGTCTTACCGGCCAAAATCTTCTGCTCTGGACAAAGGAGTATAAAATGTCTGACCCCGACAAAGGGGGCGACAGTTATGGTTACGAAAATTTAAGTTCCCCCTCACAAAGGTATCTGGGGGTAAACTTCAGGTTCAATTTTTAATATATACACAGTATGAATGCAATTATAAAGAGAGTAAACTATATACTGCTGACCGGCTTGTTAATGATAGGCCCCGGCCTGGGATGTACGTCAGGCTTCGATGATATGAATACGAACCCCAACCGGCCGACAACCGTTACATCCGCCATGCTGGCAACCAAAGTGATACTGGGCGTCATCCCCTCATCAGGCGTGTGGAACAGCGAGTTCTTAAGTAAACGGCTTATTTCGGGAGAAGGGATCGACTTATACCAGTATAACAGTCTTGGCAAGGGAGACTTTGGTCTGCTCGAACAGTTGACCAATGCAGGTAAAATGGTTGAATTAGCTTCCGAAACAGACCTGGCGGCCTACACCGGGCTTTATTACTTTATGAAAGGATGGGCTTTTTACCGTACAACGCTCTATGTGGGAGATATACCTTACTCCGAAGCACTGGATGTAAACAGGTACAGCCATCCGAAATATGATGAACAGAAGGATGTTTTCAAAGGGATATTGGCAGACCTGGAGCAGGCGGACAATTATTTTGCGCAGGCGGAACCTTTCGCCGGCGACCCGTTCTATAACGGCGATCCCGCCTTATGGCGGAAAGCGACTAATGTCTTACGCCTTAAAGTGCTTATGTCTCTTCAGAGAAGGGCGGATGATACTCCTGAGTTACAGGTGAAACAAACATTCGCCCAGATTGCAGGCGGGGGAAATCTGTTCACCGGAAACAGGGATAACCTCCAGGTAGTTTATTCAAATGTCGCCGGACAAGAGAACCCTTTACATGTCAATAACTGGAGGGCTATAGTGAATTATGCCGGAAGTACGACGATGATAGAACCGTTAAAAGCGTACGACGACTATCGTCTTTTTTACTATTTCGCCCCGATGCAGGCATTGACCGACCCTCTCTACCTGCCTGAAGGTGAGTCTTTACTTGAAGGAAATGACCCTGACGCCTACCGGGGCCTTGACCCTACTGCTTCTCTTGGTGATATTTACGGTAAAATATCTGTCAAGATGTTTAACCGGATAAACGATATTTACCGTAATAGCTTCGAAGGGATTCCTTTTATCCGCCTGGGTTATGCCGATATGAATTTCATCCTTGCCGAAGCGGCCGAGCGGGGCTGGATCGATAGTCCGGCAAAAGCATATTACGAAGAGGGTATCCGGGCGTCTTTCGACTTTGTCAGGGGCGCTGTGCCTGATGAACAGGCCTATACACAGGGGATGCGTATCACGGATGAATACATTGACTCTTATATCAGGAGCGAACAGACAGCCTACAAAACATCCGGCTCTTCTGACGAACGTATCAGGCAGATATGCACACAGTCTTATTTTGCCTCATTCCTGCATCTCCAGTGGGACAGCTACTTTGAATACCGCAGAACGAAGTATCCTGAGCTTCCCGTCAATCCGGAAACCAACCAGAACGATCAGACGGACAAAATCCCTATGAGATGGTTATATCCGCAGGGCGAAATAAACTACAATAAGGAACAAATGGATATTGCTCTGCAACGTCAGTGGGAAGGGATAGACAATATCAATAATCTTATGTGGATACTCCGGTAAAGTGAAGGCGGCACGCTAACGTTGGTAATGGCGCTAAGCTAACGTTAGCCGCCCGGATCATATATAATGAAATCAATTGCCTGAAAAGTGAGGGCGGATGTAAATTATTTGTTCAATAACAGGCTTTAGATTTTAAAAGGATGGCAGATAAAGAGCAAATTCCCTTTAGGGAAGCCATAATTCCTCTTAAGGAACCTGTAATTCCTTTTAGGGAACCAGCAATTCCTTTTAGGGAAACAACAATTCCTTTTAGGGAATCAGTAATTCCTTCTAGGGAATCGTCAATTCCCTTTAGGGAATCAGCAATTCCTTTTAGGGAATCTATAATTCCTTCTAGGGAATCCTCAATTCCTTCTAGGGAATCGTCAATTCCCTTTAAGGAATTTGTAATTCTCTTTGCGGTTGATTTTCTTATATCTCTTTTTTGCTTTCTTATCCTGAACTAAGGCTTTTACCGGCCACTACTGATGCTATTACTATTATCCGATTAAATTCCGACAAATATGAAATACGAAAATCTGCTTTCTTCTTTCCTGTATTTTACCATATTACTTATGTACCCTGCCATCGCCGGGGCGCAGACTAACAGGGCGGCCTGTCTTGACGGGAAAGAGAACAACCTCTGCACAGGCATGGGGATTATTGACGGGCCGTGGACGCTTGAAGCATGGATCAGGCGCGATGAAAACTCACGGAAAGAGATTGAAGTCATTTTCGGGGGCGGTGAATACAGCGACCTTCGGTATGCCGACAATCTGCCGCTTGTGATACGGAACGGACGGCTTCACAGTACGCAGGCCAATCTGTGGTCGGCTTCTGTACTGGATAACGAATGGCATCATGTAGCGCTGGCCTGCGACTATTCACATATGTACCTTTATCTCGACGGCAGCCTGGAAGACAGTAAAAAGATCACCCGCTCCATCGTAGTCGGGGCGCTTGGCATTAACATGAAAGCCGGTATGGCGTTTGCCGGATTGCTGGATGAAGTGCGTATATGGCAAAGCGCTTTGTCCCTCCACACTCTCAGGGAATGGATGTGTAAACCCATAGCCCCCTTGCACCCCGGGTTCAAAACACTGAAAGGATATTATAATTTCGACGAAGAGGCCGGAAGCGTCTTTATCAACAGGGTGGGAAAAGGTATCCAGCCCTTCCATATCCGTAATTACCGCGTCAATTATTACAGCAATGCCCCCTGTGTCAGAACCGTACCCAACGATAACAACCGGTTCGCTGTAACCCCGCAACAGGAACTGTTTAATGCCGTGGTCATCGAAAGCGAATGGGATACTGACCAGGGAACTATCGGAGATCCAATATTAAAACTCAGAATAATTGTCTCCGGGCAAAACAATCCCCTCAGCCTGACGGCATTAAAGCTTGACCTGTCCGAAACATCCAGTCTGGGCGACATATCACAAATACATATTTACAGCACAGGCGATAAAGCCCGTTCGGCCGTCAGGCGCGAATTATTCGGCGGAGGGCGCAAACCGGAGAAAATAATGGAATTTAAAAGTGAAGAAGGTGCATTTACCCTCCATCCGGGTGTAAACTATTTCCTTGTAACAGCCGATATAAAGGAAAAAGCAGCGCCCGGCAATCGGATCAAAATAAAAGTGCCGTCATTTTCGCTCGATTATGCTCCTCACATTCCTGAAACATCCGGCGATAATCCGGCCAAAGTCATCACGCCCAAAGGAAAGAACTATCTTAAACAGTTGGACTGGAATATATGGCATGCCGGCAGACATCTGGCGGAAAACGGCGTAGACCGGATCATAGACCTGATACGCGCCGCCGATGCTGATATCGTAACCATGCAGGAAGCCTACGGCAGCCAGAAGGTGATCGCCGAATCTCTCGGCTACCATCTGCAAACCGCTTCGCAGAAGGATAACCTCGCGCTTTTCAGCCGTTATCCCATCCGGGAACTTCCCGCTACGGAAAGCTTAAAGTCCAATCCGGGAGTTATCGTACTGCCCGGCGGGCATGAAGTTTTAGTAAACTGCTGTTGGTTACGTTACTCCTACAATCCCGAATATACCGGTAACTATCCCGACGAGGGGCATGATCCCGGCATATGGGTGGCGGAGGATTCTATACGTCCGCTAATCGATATCCGCAATATCATTGAAAAAGATACCCGTTCGCATCTCCGGCCGGGCATGTCGGCGATCATTGCCGGTGATTTCAATTCCTGTTCCCATCTTGACTGGACTGCAGGAGCCTCTTCGTTCCATTACGGTTATGGCCCTGTACCTTTCCCCGTCTCAAGGTTCATGCAGGAAGAGGGGTTTAAAGACAGTTTCCGTGAGTTGCACCCGGACGAAACCCTGCGGCCCGAAGGTACATTCGCAGTAATATATAACCAGTTACAGTACAACCGGATCGACTTCATTTATTATAAGAGCGATAAGATAAAAGCTGTAAACTCCAGGATTATCCGCACCCCCCACGAGATTGACGACGTATGGGCGTCAGATCATGCGGCCGTGATGACGACGTTTGAAATTTCCGGGGCTTTAAATCCGCTAAAGAATAAGTAGCATTTATCCGAAAAGAAAGACCAGCAGCGGCAAATAATCTTTCAGACTTACCCTTAATGCTTTTAACGACCTTGTGATATGGTATTCCACAGCCTTGGGCGTTATTCCTTTCCTGAGGGATATCTCTTTGACGGATAATCCGTCGAAGCGGCTCATTTCGAAGATTGCCCGTGTCTGCTCAGGCAGCGACGTCAGTGTTTTTTGTATAATTTCCTTTACCTCTGAAGAGAAGATATCTTCCGGATTACAGGCTTCCAGTGTAGAGATGCGTATTGACAGTTCTCTCCGGCAGGTCTCCGCAAGTCCTTCTTCGACAGTCTGGCGCATCACTTCCCGGCGAAGGTGGTCTAAAGATTTATTCTTCAGCAAAGTGAGAAGGAGGGATTGCGGGTATTCAATCTTTTTCTCCTGCATCATTTTCCATAGCTTAACCAGCGATTCGGATACAATATCTTCCGCTATCATACGGTCCTGAACGTACGCCTTTGCAAACGTAAAAGACTTTTTATACCACGTATTGTACAGCTCCTGGAAATCTGTGGAATTCATTTTCCAAAGATAATTAATTCCGTAGTTTACCACCGAAGGAGGCGGGCAAATAACTTTGATGCCGGATGTTCGGCAAGGCGTCAGGGGTGTGTTTATACCGCCCGGCTGTCTCCGGCGGGCATGGATGTTTGTTAAACGGATTAATCTTTTCCCGGATATTTCTTTTTGGGGTTTTGGGGAAACCATCCCTTTAAAACACGTTCTTTCTGTTCGAATAATTCTTTGATCGCCCAGAACGAAGAGAAAGCGAAAACTCCGCAGACGGCAGAGACAAAGACGTTGTTTATCAGGGCGGAGACGGCGACTCCGGCGATCCCCCACACGAGGAATATCCACCAGCATCCGGTTCCCCAGTAATACTCAGCCTTTATAACCAGTGGATGAAACAGGCCTATGATCAGAAATGTAGTGATACCTATTAATAAACCTTCGAAATGTATAAGTTCCATATATCTTTACTTTTATTTGGCGGAACAAATGTAGATTAAAATCGCGGACTGCCATTCCGCCTGTTAACAAAAAAGATTGCCGGCAACCGCCAAGGGACGATAAGTCAGCTATTAAGGGCCTGTTCAAACTTTAAATCAGGAAAATATCAGGAGTGCTTCCTCAGCTCCATGTAAATGCGTTTATTTTCAGGTAACCTTATAATAATTCGACGACGGTGATGCCGGAGCCGCCAAACTGGACGTGCTCGTCGTGGTAGCTGCCGACGCCGTGCGCTGTGGCGAGATAGTCGCGGATAAGCTGGCGCAAAATTCCGCTGCCCGTGCCGTGAAGTATGCGTACGGGAGAGGCCCCTGCCAGGCAGGCGTCGTCAATGAAGTAGGTCACGGCCTGCACCGCCTCGTCGCCGCGCATCCCCCTGACGTCTAACTCCTGCCTGAAGTTCAGTTTCTTTTCGTGCATTTCGTCGGCCGTACGGCTGCCGATAAAGGTGTTCCTGCGCATTTCCTTCTCTGCTTCACCCTTACGGGCCTTTTCAAGCCGTCCCAGACTGACGACGCTTTTTATCATGCCGAATGCCACCGTAGCCTGTTTGCCGTTGCGCACGTCAAGCACCGTACCCGAAGCCCTCTGCCCTCTGAGGCGCACAAGGTCGCCGGGCGAGATCGTCTCCTTTTCAGCCGCAGTATTGGCTGATGGCTTGCGTTCGGGTCTCCTGCCCTGCTTCCTGAGCCCGGCTGCACGGCGCGTTATCCTGTCATCAGGCTCCGGCGGAAGGCCTACGGAGGCCTTGAAGTCGTCGAGCGACTTCCGCGCCTGGCGTGTCTCTTCTTTGCCGGCCTGCGACTCTTTTATCTCGCGGATGGTGTTCTCTATCGTCGCGTTGGCGCCGGCAAGTATACGGGCGGCCTCGTCGGAGGCTTGTTTAAGTACATCGGAGCGCTCCCTTTTCAACGTCTCCAGTTCACCGGCGTACCGGGCGGCGAGGTCTTCAAGCGTTTTCTCCTGCCGGTGTATCGTCTGGCGTTTGGATTCCCAGTAACGTTTGTCGCGGGCTATGTCCTGGAGATATTTGTCGGAGTTGACGTAATCGGAGCCCACCTTCGCGGAGGCGTCGCGGATGACATCCTCCGGAAGTCCGGTCTTGCGGGCTATCTCTATTGCAAACGAACTGCCGGGGCTGCCGATGGAGAGCTGGAACAAAGGCTGCATCAGTTCGCGGTCATACAGCATTGCCCCGTTCACTATGCCGGGCGAGTTTTGGGCGAATTTCTTAAGGTTCTGGTAATGCGTGGTGATAACGCCGAAGGCTCCGCGGCGGTTGAAGCGGTCGAGCAGGGCCTCGGCTATCGCTCCCCCTATCGTGGGCTCGGTCCCGCTGCCGAACTCGTCGATGAGCAGTATGGTCTTTTGGTTGCAGTGGCGGAGGAAAAACTTCATGTTGATAAGGTGCGAGCTATAAGTGCTAAGGTCGTTCTCTATGCTTTGCTCGTCGCCTATGTCGATGAAGACGGACGAGAACATTCCCGCCCTTGAGCGTGGGTCTACAGGGATAGGCAGTCCGCATTGCAGCATGTACTGGAGCAGTCCGACGGTTGTAAGGCATACCGACTTCCCTCCGGCGTTGGGGCCTGAGATGAGCAACAGCCGGCGGTCGCCTTCGAGCATTATGTCCAACGGCGTCACCTCTCTGCCCTGCTTACTGAGCGAGAGATACAGCAACGGGTGTACGGCCCGTACCCAGTCTATCCCAGGCGCGTCGGTCACGTCGGGCCGTATGGCGTTTATCTGCACTGCAAACAGGGCCTTGGCGCGGATAAACTCTATGTCTGCAAGGAACTCATAGGAGCGGGCAATCTCAGCCGTCTGCGGGCGGACGGTGTCGGTGAAGCCGGTCAACACCCTGACGATCTCCCTCCGCTCGTCGCCTTCAAGCTCCCGTATGCGGTTGTTGGCCTCCACAACGGCTTCAGGCTCTATGAAGACCGTCTTGCCGCTGGCCGACTCGTCGTGTACTATGCCGCGGATCCTGCGTTTGAAGGCCGTGGCTACGGGTATCATCAGCCGCCCGTCGCGCATTGTCGGGGCTACGTCTTTCTCCACCACTCCCTCGGCCTGTGCAAGGCGCAGTATGGATTGCAGGCTGCGCGAGATACCGCTCACCGTATCGGCCATCTCCCGGCGTATGGACAGGAGGGCGGGCGAAGCGTCAGACCTTATCCTGCCGAATTTATCAAGTATGGCGTCTATACCGGCGGTTATAGCCGGGAAGAGCCGTATACCGGAGGCCAGGGCCGAAAGATGGGGCCAGGCGGGCGTCTCGCCTTCCCTGGCGACAAGGAAGCCGGCTATGTCGTGGATGGTCTGAAGCGAACGGCGGAGGTCAAACAGCTCTTTCTCGTCCATGAAAGTTCCCTCCGGGCGTATCCTTTTGAGCGAGGGGCGCAGGTCAAAGTAGCAGACTGAGGGGAAGTCCCTGTCGCCCCGCAGTATGTCCATGAACTCATCCGTCCGGCTCAGCCAGACCGTAACAAGGGCATGATCGGTGGAGAAAGACATTTCGCGGACGCGTTCCTCGCCCAGCGGACTGAGGCATTTGCCGGCTATGAGGCGGCGTATCTTGTCAAAGCCCGTCTTTTGTTCAAAGTTTTGCGGATATATTACCACTGGCCTGCCTTATTGTATCGTGATGGTCTCCTCTGCGCGGATGGAGGGGCTGACCATGATGTCTGTCTTTTCCCTTCCCCGCCTGATGCCAAACGTCAGGATGTTGACGCCCGACGGGTTGACGTACGGCGCGTATTTGTAGAGGTAGGCAAAGACGGCCCTGTTGCGCGGCGCGCGGATGGCGTCTGCTACCTGGGTGTACTTCAGTTTGTCCCAGTACATGCAGTAGCCGAATCCGTTTACGTCGGTAAAGACGGTCTCCCTGTCGCGCATCGACATGGTGTTGAGGATAAACTGCTTGTAGGCTGCCGTAAACTCTTCGGCCGAGCCGGACATACTCAGGTTGTCTATCGTCTCGACGACGTCGTTCTCCCTCAGCCCTGACATACGGGCGGGAGACCCGGCATCTACCCTCATGATCCTGCCCAGCCGGTCAATGTCATAGTTAAGTCCCGTGTAATTATACTCTTTCCGGGTGACCGTGAAGCGTACGTTACGGTTGCGCCTGACGTATGGGTACTGCATGCACATGAGCGGGATGTGCGTCCTGGCGTAGTTCTCGAGGCGGAAGGCGGCGCTCATCATCTCGTTCGACTCACATTCCCATATTACCCGGCGGCGCTTATCGCGGTTGTCTATCATCCGGATGCCGAGTTGCAGAAGGTACTCGGCATCGGCTTCCGGGGCGGCGTAGTTAAAGAACGGGAACTTCTCCATCTGTCCCTGCGCACAGTCGTAGCGGTAAGTCGTCATCCTTCTGCCTTCCGTCTGTGCGGAGGCTTTATAGGATGGGTTCCTTTTGAGAAAGTAGAACGTCTCGACGATCATATGCGGCGCAACAGTGTCAGGGCTCAGGCCTTTTGCCGCCAGTTCCTTTCCTATACATTCATTTATTACCTCTTCCAGCCGCCGGTTGCTCTCGTCCGCCGGAGGGAAGGCGTAGGTCTTAAACTGCGCGAAGTCGGCCGTATCGGGCGTTGTGGTCACAAAAGGGCAGACAAACCCGCGTTCGCTCGTGGTCTCCAGACTGTACATGGCGAAGGCGGCGGCAAGCCGGTCTTCGGTGATAGCGTCCGTGGGTTTACAGTCCCTCCTGATGTGCAGCGGTTTTGAGGTGTCGTTCAGGTTGGTCACGGTCAGCAATACGCTGTTTTTCCCTCCGTCGGGGTTGAGAAGTCCGGCTATCATTGCCGCGTCCTGGCCTTCAACAGATACGCCGTCTATTGTTTCGATTATGTCACCCGCCTTCAGTCCCGCCTCTATGGCGTCGGATGAAGGGTAAATTTCCGTAACTACCGGCTTACCGTAACCCCACGAGGCAGACTGGCTGATGTCGTATTCAAAGCCCAGGCGGCAGACCGACGGGTATTGTCCCTTAACGTTGCCTGCACACAGTGTGAGTGTTATTAAGGCGTACAGAATAGGCTGTCTCATATATCCGAAAAGTGTTTTATGTCGTTGTTTATTAGCGTACGAAGATAAGCATTTTGCGCAAACCAATGAAAGCGTTGCTTTGACAATACGGGACGGTTTTTTTACCTTTGCGCGTACTACCATACAAGTAAATAAATGAGCATAACGATATTGGGGATAGAATCATCGTGCGACGATACATCAGCGGCGGTGATTCGCGACGGTGTGATGTTGTCTAACGTAATAGCCGGGCAGGCTGTGCATGAAGCTTATGGAGGGGTAGTGCCCGAACTTGCCTCCCGTGCGCACCAGCAGAACATAATCCCGGTAGTGGCGGAAGCTATACGGCGGGCCGGAGTAGACAGGACGGAGCTTGACGCTATCGCTTTTACCTGCGGGCCGGGACTGATGGGTTCGCTGCTCGTGGGCGTTTCCTTTGCCAAGGGGCTGGCCACATCGCTCAATATACCCATGATTGACGTTAACCATCTTCAGGCGCATGTGCTGGCGCATTTTATACGCCTGAAGCCCGATGACAAAGGCCCTTCATTCCCCTTCCTCTGCCTGCTGGTTTCGGGCGGCAACTCGCAAATAATAAAGGTGAGTGATTATGATGATATGGAGGTGATAGGACAGACGATTGACGACGCCGCCGGAGAGGCTTTTGATAAATGCGCCAAGGTGATGGGACTGGGTTATCCCGGAGGCCCCGTGGTAAATAGCCTGGCTGCGGAGGGCGACCCGAAAGCTTTCGCCTTCAGTAAACCTCATGTGAAGGGATATGATTACAGCTTCAGCGGGCTTAAGACTTCTTTCTTATATACATTGCGCGACCGGCTGATACAAGACCCCGGCTTTATTGAAAAAAACAGGGCAGACCTCTGCGCCTCGCTCCAGGCTACCGTTGTGGATATTCTTATGGCAAAGCTGCTGAAGGCCGCCGAAGACCTGGGCATAAAGGAGGTGGCCCTTGCCGGGGGCGTGTCTGCAAACACCGCGCTGAGGGATACTTTCATGGATTATGCCCTGCGATATGGCTGGACTGTGCATATCCCTCCGCTTGCTTTCACCACCGATAATGCGGCTATGGTGGCCATTACCGGGTACTTCAAATACCTGAAGAAAGACTTCTGCCTGATAGACACTGTTCCCTTTTCAAGGGTTGTTATCTGACCGGTGGGGCGTAGCGAACTAAAAAAATAATCAGTAATGAACGTAGAAATTATAACGATCGGAGACGAACTGCTGATAGGGCAGGTGGTCGATACCAACTCTGCATGGATGGGCGGGCAGTTGGAGAGGGAGAACTTCCGCATTATGTGGAAAACAACAGTGGGCGATGATGAAGCCCACCTGCTGGATGCTGTCGACAGGGCGATGAAGAGGGCGCAAATCGTCCTGCTCACCGGAGGCATAGGGCCTACAAAGGACGATATTACGAGGGACGCGCTCTGTCGGTATTTTGGAGGGAAGCTGTACTTCTCCGAAGACGTGTATGAGAATATCCTCCGTATATTCGGTATATCCGGCCGTGCGATGAATCCCCTCACACGAAACCAGGCGCTGGTTCCTGACGCCTGTACGGTGATAATGAACCTTCAGGGGACGGCGCCGTGCACATGGTTTGAGCGCGACGGAAAGGTGCTGGTGTCAATGCCGGGCGTTCCTTACGAAATGAAGTGGCTGATGACAAACGAGGTCATTCCCCGGCTGAAGAATGTGTTTAGTCCGGACATATTCATACGTCACCGGACGCTGTGGGTGAACGGGTTCAGCGAATCGGCTCTGGCCCTGAAGCTGGAGCGGTTTGAAGAGGAGCTGCCTCCTTTCGTGAAGCTTGCTTATCTGCCGCAGTCGGGACTGGTGCGGCTTCGCCTGTCGGCCCGCACCGACTGCGAGGAAGAGGCTGGCCGGTCTGTTGACGAACAGGAAGCGAAATTATGCAGCCTGCTTGCAGGCCATATCTTTGCAGGGGAAGACAAAACCCCTGAGGTGGCGCTTGGCGACGTTCTTCTTGCCGGAGGGCTGACTGTTGGCGTTGCCGAAAGTTGTACCGGAGGGCGCATAGCGTCGCTGATAACCTCCGTCCCCGGCTGCTCCCGCTATTTCGCAGGCAGCGTGGTGTCTTACAGTAATGACCTCAAACGTAAACTGCTGGGCGTTCAGGAGCGCGACCTTGCGGAACACGGGGCCGTCAGCCGGGTCGTTGTAGAGCAGATGGCCCTCGGGGCAGTCGGACTACTTGGTTGTGGTTGCGCAATAGCTACTTCCGGTATTGCAGGCCCTTCGGGAGGTACGCCTGCCAAACCGGTGGGGACGGTGTGGATAGCCGCCACAATGCAGGACCGTGTGGTATCTGAATGTTACAGCCTGGGCGCTCTGCGCGAGCCTAATATCGCCCGCGCTTCAAATATGGCTTTACTGATGTTGCTCGGACTGGTGAACGGGCAGGACGGGTGTCAGTAGTCGTCCAGCTCTACCCGCATGCCGGGGATGGGCTGGCGGGTCATGATCTTTTTCCTGTCGGGGTCAAACTCATATATCTCTTTCAGCACTATATTGCCGCCGGCAATTGAATAACGCGCGAAGTACTCCTTCTTGCTGTCCGACCTCCTGTCGTATATGGGTATGTAGCTGAAGGCGTCGTCGGTAGTCCTGTCAAACATCAGCTCGTCCACTATCGTTCTTTCCTCCAGTCCCCCCCTGGATTTCACTAGAAAGACGTGTATATGCCCGGCGTCAAACTGCATGTCGGATTCGGAGAATCCTTCAAGGAGATATGAGTCGCTCACAATAGCCGAGAAGAAGTCATACATCCCAAGGTCTCCGGCTACGGTATATTTTACTCCGATCATAGAACTTTCCGCCGGGGGCTGTTCAGGTGGGTTCTGATCTTGCGCGTAAAGCGTAGTTGTAGATACAGACAGTGCAATAAACAATGATAAACAGATAGGATCATGTGTTTTCATATGGTATGGTATTTGAAGTTTGTCTGTCATGTAGTTGTTAATGGTTTACGGTTATCCGGCCGGCCGCGTCAAGTCCGGCGCGCAACGCCCGGAGATTAAGCTGTACTACATCTTCGCCCTTACGCCGGAAGATGCTGCGTATGCCCTCTTCTATCTTTGCGTACTCAATGCCGATGAAAGGTGTGGCGGCCCCCAGTATGACAATGTTGGCGGCGCGCACCGAGCCTGCCTCCGTGGCTATCTGTTCTGCGTCGAGCGCCACGCTGTGCGGCAGTCTGCCCAGTTCGGCCTTTATCTCCTCCATATCCGGATAGTCTGGTATGTTGAGGTAAGGCTGTGAACCGGTCACCACCCATCCCTCCTGCTTCAGATAAGGCAGATAGCGCAGGCTCTCCATTGGCTCAAGCGAGATGATAAGATCGGCCTGCCCTTTGGGTATAAGGTCGGAAGCTACCGGACGGTCAGACAGGCGCAGTCCCGACTGCACATCGCCTCCCCTCTGGCTCATACCGTGAACTTCGGCCTGCTTCATGTAAAGACCCTCCTTCAGGGCGGCTTCTCCAATAACTGCGGCTATCGAAAGGATGCCCTGCCCCCCTACGCCTGATAATATAATGTCTGTTTTCATTTCTTTGCAGTGTGTTTCCTTTTCAGGCTCTGGATACATTCGCGGCGTGGGATCAACACAGAAACGCCCCGGTACTCTATCTCCCGGCGGATTATGCGTTTCATCTCTTCGTAGTTCTTTTTCAGCGGCGTCATAACGTGCAGGTGCTCCGGCTCCACGCCTATGCCGAGGCAGATAGCCTCCAGCCGTCCCGTGCCTGCGGAGTCTTGTCCGCCGGTCATGGCGGTAGTCTCGTTGTCGGATATTATTATGGTGACCGGCGTCTGTTCGTTCACACAATCCAGCAACCCTGTCATCCCCGAATGGGTAAAGGTGGAGTCTCCTATGACGCTTACAGCGGGGAAAACACCGGCGTCGGCAGCCCCTTTGGCCATCGTTATGGAAGCCCCCATGTCGATACAGGAGTCTATCGCCTGGAAAGGCGGCAGCGCTCCCAGCGTGTAGCAGCCTATGTCGCTGAACACCCTGGCCCCTTCGTATTCGCCGGCCACTTCATTCAGGGCGCTGTACAGATCGCGATGCCCGCATCCGGCGCACAGGCAGGGCGGGCGTTGCGCCACTACTCCGGGGACGTCGTAACAGGCGCCCACGTCTTTCCCTAGGGTCTTGCCCACGATGTCGGGAGTGAGTTCGCCGTCGCGCGGCAATGTGCCGTCAAGCCGTCCGTGTACGGTCAGGCTCCTGTCGCCTCCGGCTATGCCCCTCAGCAACTCTTCCACTACGGGGTATCCTTCCTCCAGTACCAGAATCTCGCGGCACGTGGCGGCAAGCTGCTCTATTTGTTTGCGAGGCAGGGGGTATTGGCATATCTTCAGTGTAGGATGCTCAGGTCCGTCCGGATAGTTCTCTGCTATATAGTTGAAACCAATCCCGCACGTGATAATGCCAACTTCCCTGTTGGGAGCGTCAAAGTAAGTATTATAAGGTGAAGTTTCAGATTCGAGGGCGAAGGTCTCCTGCGCTTTCAGCAACGCCCTGAACCGTCTCCGGGCATTTACGGGCAGAAGGATGAACCGTTGCTTTCCGTCGGCCGGGAAGCTCACCGGGCGTTGCGGTTTCACCGGACGTGTCTCCACCCCGGCCCGCGAGTGCGCCATGCGCGTTGTAATACGCAGCAGTACGGGGTATCCAAGCCTCTCAGACATCTCGAAGCCTCCGTATACCATATCATAAGCCTCCTGCTGGTTGGATGGTTCAAGCATGGGAATCATCGCGAAGTTGCCCAGAACGCGGTTGTCCTGTTCGTTCTGCGAGGAATGCATGGAAGGGTCGTCGGCGGTAACGATGATCAGCCCGCCGTTCACACCACTCATTGCCGCGTTCATAAAACAGTCGGCCGCCACATTCAGGCCCACATGTTTCATACAGCATAGCGCCCGTTTACCTGCATAGCTCATGCCGAGGGCGGCTTCGAGGGCCGTCTTTTCGTTAACGCACCATTTGCTGCGGATACCTCTGCTCTTCGCCATGTCGGAATCCTGTATATATTCCGTTATTTCGGTAGAAGGCGTTCCCGGATAAGCGTAAACGCCGGACAGACCGGCATCAATAGCCGCCTGTGCTATTGCCTCATCTCCCAAGAATAAGTGTTTTCCCATGTATATAAGTGATGTATTTGTATCCAACGTATCCGGTGCCAAAGATAACCAAAAAACAATCTGATATTGCCGGTCATCATCAAACGATTTTATGTTTGCCGGCGGAGGCGGGAAAGGGGTAAGCAATAGCGGCTGCGAGTACGATTGCCCTCCTTGTGTGAACGTACGGGTCAGTGTTGCCTTACCGCGTAAGCCGGTCTTGGCTGAGCATTCAACCCGGCATTGACTTAGCTGTCAACCCTGCATTGACTGAACTGTCAAGCTGGTGTTGACAGAGGTGTCAACATGGTATTGACTGAGGTGTCAACACCGGGTTGACTGAACGATCAACGCCGTGTTGGGTCATCACGGCGGAGTGGCTGGACACAAAAAAGCTGTTCTTACCGGTGGTTTAAAAACGGCTCTTATCAGCATCGGGCCCTCCCGGGGCGGTAATCAGCGCCCCGCGCGCTAAGTTCCTTTCAAAACTTCCCGAAGGCGCGGGCGTAGTTGTTTGTACTCGCGGGACCACCCTCAACAGCTCTGCCAGCATCCAAGAAATAGATTACTGTATGGGGATGCGATCTATACGTTGCCGTCCAGTATCCGAACGTGTCGTCTTCAGTTACGTGTAAAGCGTCCCCACCGGCAACCCACAGCAGATTGTTGATGTCATATATGCCCAGGCCCGCCCCATCGCCGGGAATGTGTTCAGTTCCATAGTAGTTATCAAGCATCCCGTTGTTGGGATCCAGTACGTACACCAGTTCATACGAGGCCGGCAGGTACCACGTTATGCCTCCCGTCCCGGCCTCGTTCAACTGCTTTATCCAGTTGAGCGGAGGGCTGAAGACGCTAAGCCCAATACCTTTTCCTGCTGCTTCCGCTTCTGAAGTCTCCGTCAGTCTGGCGGTGGCGTTTAAGCCGTCCCAATAGTCATCGTTTACAAGATCATAGTCCAGGTCAGGGAGCCTTGACAGGCCAAACTCCCTGAAGCCGAGGATGACGCCGTGCTGCGGGTCGACACTGCCATCTTCGTTTCTGTCAAGCCATACCACTATGCCTTTGGACAGATCCGGGTGTTCAGGATAGGGATAGCAGTCGCCCACCATATAGCCTTCGGGACGGGCAAGGAGGCCTTCGGGGTCTAACTCCATGTCGCCGGATTCCCAGTCGCTGATGCCGGCGGAGACATCCGCACTTGTCTTGCTGACCGTGACGGTAAAGTCGTACCTCATGCCCGCCTCAATATTCAGCGAACCATCAGAAGGCACCCGGTATTCATACATATTCCCGCCGAGCGTGATGTCAAGGAAGCTCTCACCCGCCGCATACTCGCGCGGAAGCAGCAGGATAGTGTATACATCCGTAACCTTTCCCTCCGCGCTTTCCACGCCTCCATTGAAGTACGGAATAAGCCAGGCATCGTCGCTGCCGCTGATAACGCCTGCGGCGATCCCGGCGTCACCGGTACTGCCGCTGACGGTGTCAATGGCGGATACCGAACTGTAGCCGAAGACTTTCAGCGAACTGCCCTCCGTGGTGTAATTATCACCCCTGACTATATTAACCACCACTTTGGCAGTCATGTGGTGAAAGTCCAGCTCCTTTGCAGGGGCGCTGTAATTGCCCGGTGTGATGCCCGTCACCGGTTGGGCGAAGATAAAGTCCGCCTCCTGTATCCCTCCGCTCTGGTCAGGTTGGAAGGAGTACCCCGCCGGGCGCCATGCCGAGGCCGTAAGCCGGCTTACCCCCAGGTCCTGCCAGTAAATCATATGAGGCGATAACGAAGGCGTGAGTGTGGTTTTCTCACTCTGCCCGTCTCCGCCAGCGGTAAAGGTGTGAATAATCTCAGGAACCGGGTCAGCCTGCAGCCTTACCCTCACCTGCTCGCCGCCGACCCATTTACCATCGGACGTAACCCGTGTAGAGGCGGCGGCCTCAATATTTTTAGCGCTGAGAACTATGGGAGTCGGCCCATCACCGTTGTCCGGCGCACCGACCCTGGCGCACCCCGTCGCAACCATAATTATAACAGCAGCCACAGCAGGAAAATTGAAACACTTCATATACATTAGCTTTTTAATTGATATAACGATTGCACGAAGTTCGTATAAGTTTAGCTGATTATCTCATTTACACCGACCCGGTAGTTCACCGTTCCAGCCTTAATGCCGGCCCGGTTTTTCACCTTTTCCAACCGGAGACCGGCACAGGCTTTCACCTTTTCGCTACTCCCCTGCGCATGCCGGGCGTATCGGGTCATCCCGGCGGGTCAGCGCCCCACATGCGCTCAAGTTCCTTTCAAAACTTCCCGAAGGCGCGGGTGTAGTAGGTGTCAAACACTGTGGTATTTGCAATATTAGCACTACCGGAAAAATTGACTATCATGGGAGTCAAACTATAATACCTTGCCGTCCAGTAGTATCTGGGATTGAGGCCGTCGTCAGTTCTGCTGCGGATAATGTCTCCCTCGGCAGCAACCAGCAGATTGTTGATGCCATCTACGCCCAGGCCCGCGCCATCGCCGGGAATGTGTTCAGCCCCATATTTGTCAAGCATCCCGTTGTCAGGATCCAGTACGTAAATCAGTTCATACGCGGCGGGCAGATACCACGTTATACCTCCCGTCCCGGCCTTGTTCAACTGCTTTATCCAGTTGAGAGGAGGGCTGAGGTCGCTAAGCACAAGACCAAAGTCTACAGCATAGTCTTCTGCAAGCCAGTCTTCTGCAATTCCCGTCAATATGGCGGTGGCGTTTAAGCCGTCCCAATAGCCTGTCTCTCCAAGGTTTACGTTTTCGGTAAGGAGCTTTGATGGGCCAAACTCCCTGAAGCTGAGGATGACGCCGTGCTGCGGGTCGTGTCTGCCATATTCGTCCCTGTCAAGCCATACCACTATGCCTTCGGACAGATCCGGGTGTTTAGGGTAGGGATAGTAGTCACCCACCATATAGCCGGGACGCGGAAACAGCCCTTCGGGGTCTAACTCCGTGTCGTCGTATTCCCAGTCGCTGATGCCGGCGGAGACATCCGCACTTGTCTTGCTGACCGTGACGGTAAAGTCGTACCTCCTGCCAGCTTCAATATTCAGCGAACCATCGGAAGGTACCCGGTATTCATACATATTCCCGCCGAGCGTGATGTCAAGGAAGCGCTCATCCGCCGCATACTCGCGCGGAAGCAGCAGGATGGTGTATACATCCGTAACCTTTCCCTCCGCGCTTTCAACGCCTCCATTGAAGTACGGAATAAGCCAGGCATCGTCGCTGCCGCTGATAACGCCTGCGGCAGGCCCGCTGACGGTGTCAATGGCGGATACCGAGCTGTAGCCGAAGACTTTCAGCGAACTGCCCTCCGTGGTGTAATTCTCACCCCTGACTATATTCACCACCACTTTGGCAGTCATGTGGTGAAAGTCCAGCTCCTTTGCAGGGGTGCTGTAATTGCCCGGAGTGATACCCGTCACCGGTTGGGCGAAGATAAAGTCCGCCTCCTGTATCCCTCCGCTCTGGTCAGGCTGGAAGGAGAACCCCGCCGGGCGCCATGCCGAGGCGGTAAGCCGGCTTACACCCAGATCCTGCCAGTAAACCATATGAGGCGATGACGAAGGCGTGAGCGTGGTTTTCCCGCTTTGGCCATCCCCGCCGGCGATAAAGGTGTGAATAAACTCAGGAACCGGATCAGCCTTCAGTCTTACCCTCACCTGCTCGCCGCCGACCCATTTACCATCAGACGTAACCCGTGTAGAGGCGGCGACCTCCATGTTTTTAGCACTGAGAACTATGGGCGTAGGCCCGTCACTGTCCGGTGCGCTGTCTTTGGCGCACCCCGCCGCAATCATAATTATAACAGCAGCCACAGCAGGAAAATTGAAACACTTCATATACATGAGCTTTTTAATTGATATTAAACGATCCGCGAAGTTCGTATAAGTTTAGCTAATCATCTCATTTTTACCGATCCGGGAGTTCACCGTTCCTACCTCAATACCAACCCGGTTTTTCACCTTTCCCGACCGGATACCGGCACAGGATTTCACCTTTTCGCCACTCTCCTGCGCACGCCGGTGGCCTGCTTTAATTTGCTACCTTTGCCGCATGATCAAAACTATATGATAATGAAGACAAACAGAGTATGTGATTTGTTCGGGATAAAATATCCCATAGTGCAGGGCGGAATGGCCTGGTGCAGCGGTTGGCGACTGGCGTCGGCTGTAAGTAATGCGGGAGGATTGGGATTACTGGGGGCGGGATCTATGCACCCGGACGTGTTGCGTGAGCATATCCGCCGCTCAAAGGAGGCTACCGGTAAACCTTTCGGTGTGAATGTCCCGCTTATGTATCCCCAGATTGACCTGCTGATGCGCGTACTGGCGGAAGAACAGGTGAATATAGTATTTACCTCGGCCGGCAATCCGAAGACATGGACGCCGTACCTTAAGGATCATGGCATGAAGGTGGCTCACGTTGTGAGCAGTTCGCGCTTTGCCGCCAAATGCGAGGAGGCGGGCGTAGACGCCGTCGTGGCCGAGGGCTTTGAAGCCGGCGGACACAATGGCCGCGAAGAGACTACTACCCTTTGCCTTGTGCCTGCCGTCAGGCGAGCCACCTCGCTCCCGCTACTGGCTGCCGGCGGCATAGGTACGGCCGGCGCCCGGCGCGCCGCAGAAGCTCTGGGGGCCGAGGGCGTGCAGGTGGGTACGCGTTTTGCCCTGACAAAGGAAAGTTCGGCTCATGAAAACTTCAAACAGTGGTGCCTGAATCTTGGCGAGGGTGATACGCGCCTCCTACTGAAAAAGCTAACGCCTGCGCGGCTGGCTAAGGGCGCTTTTGCCAACGCTGTAGAGGCGGCCGAAGGACGGGGAGCTTCTCCCGACGAGTTGCGCGGGTTGCTGGGCAAAGGACGGGCCAGAAGGGGTATCTTTGAGGGTGACCTTGATGAGGGCGAACTGGAGATTGGTCAGGTAGTTTCTCTCTTCGGCGAGGTCTTGTCTGTGAGGGAGGTTATGGATGAACTCACCGCAGGATTATAATTGAAATGCGATTGTCGTACTGCCGGCAATCGCATTCAAATAGATTTGTAAAGGTATTTTTACCGAATTGTTTCATAATTGTTTCATATCAAAATTGCATACATCGCAATCATTATTTTATGCATTTCAACCGTCAATTAATACCGGACAATAAATTACATATACTCCGACAGTTATACAATATCATCGTTTCTTAATTTATCAGCGAATGCATGCCCGGTCATAATGAAAGCGTCGCTCAGATGGTCATCATCCGGTCGTATACAGGCAGTCATTATCCTTGCTTTTTATGTATCATTATAAACACCCGTGGCGTCGCGGAGGGGAGGCGGATTATTTGCGGAGGATGAGTGTAGAAGGCATGCGCTGGAGGGCTTCCCTGCGGTGTTCGGAGACGTCGTTCCATGTCTGATAGCTGATCAGCATGAAGTTGTATCCCGTAAACATCCCGGCCGTAAGGTCTTTGCCGGGCAGGACGGACGATTGTCCTGAGATGGATGTGAAACGAGCAAAGGAGGCTTCTATTTCGCCGACGCCCTGCGCCGGGGTCGCGGCGAGATTGACCAGGGCCACACTGCCCCTGGTAGACTTCAGTAAAGTATGGGCATAGTCGAGTAGAAAAAGATCGCCGGCTGAAGCTACTATAAGTATAGCATTGTTAGCTTTCACGAAATTGCGGTTGACAAATACACCGACGGCGCAGGAGGCGTTCTCGATAAACACCTTGGTCTTATCTTTAAGTAAAGAGCCGGGGTAGAACCATGATTCCGGCGTGCGTAAAAAACGAAGGTAACGGTTGTAAAAAAACTTGCGGGAACGATTGACAACCACATCCGCCGGAAGGTCACTCAAAGATATACCGGCTCCAACGAGGAGGAAGTCGAATCCTTCTTCGTTAACTATATTGACAATGTCGGCCCCTGCGTTATTGGATATTTCGTACCGCGTCCTGATGGGAATATCCAACTTCTGCGCCCCGTAGAGGACGGGACCGAAACTGACTTCTTCAAAGTTATCGGCATGCAGTGGATTAACATCAGAACCGACGGTCAGGTGAAGGGCCGTGATCTCAAGTTTCCTGTTCCCGGCGGCAAACATCTGGTGAGCTACGTCCAACATTATCCGTCCGTTACCCGCACGCCCGAAAGAGAGTAGCACTGTATATACCCCTTCTGTCTGCGGCTGCATCTTTTCTTCTTGCAACTTTTTTCTTTTCAGAAAGCAAAACCGGATGAATGCAACCAATGGCGCTGTCATGAAGGTGGTGACCAGCGTCATAAGTACCAGCATTACGAAAACGGGAGGCGAAAGTATCTTCATTTCGTACCCGATAGTGAGCACTACCAGTTCCATCAATCCGCGGGTGTTCATCAGAGCTCCTATGTACAGGCTGTTTTTAAAGCTCTCGCCCACGAACCTGGCTGATAAGAATGCGCCTCCAAACTTACCTGCGATAGCCGCCAGTGTGATGATGCCGCACATCTGCCACAGTTCGGGCGTATTAAGCAGGGCTATCTCAGTACGCAGCCCGGTGGAGACAAAGAACAGCGGGAGGAAAAGAGCCAGGGAGACGTCTTCTACTTTTTCGGTCAGTATCTTGCGGAACTTCAGATTGGCAGGCATGACAAGTCCGGCCACAAAAGCCCCGAAGAGGGCGTGAAGGCCCAATACCTGCGTAAAGTAAGATGAACAGATAAGGATTAGGAACATCATCGCCACCATACCTTTATCTATCACCTCCTTGTTATGGTAGATATGGCCTACCAGCCTCAGAAAAGGCTGTATGACAAAGAACATCAGAAGGAGGTAAAGGGCTGAAAAGAGTATGCTGTAAATGGCGCTCATCATCGTCCCGGCCTGCGCTATGGCAATCACCACGGCAAGCAGGCACCATGCCGTGATGTCTCCGTTTGCCGCACTTGCCAGCGTGACCGTCCCAAGATGGGATTTAGTCAGTCCGCGTTCCTGTATGATACGCGCCAGTACAGGGAAGGCGGTAATACTCATGGAGATGCCCATGAACAGGGCAAAAGACAGGAAAGGAGTTGTATGGCCGGCGTATTTATCATATACGAAGTAGGCCGTCAGCATACCGAAAAAGAAGGGGACGATGGTACTCGTGTGGCTGATAAGGATTGTCTCTTTCAGCTTTTTTCGTACCGTGCCGAGGTCTAGCTCCATGCCGATGGCAAACATGAAAAGGATAAGCCCGAACTGGCTAAGGATATTTATGTTTGCAAGTGATTCTTCCCTGAAAAGGAAGCCGGATGCTTCGGGAAAGAAATGTCCCAGGATAGATGGCCCCAGAACAATCCCGGCCAGTATCTCGCCTATAACCGTTGGCTGTCCTATCTTCTTGAACAACCAGCCGAAAAAGCGGCATGTGAGTAGGATGGCAATTACCTGTAACAGAAGAATGGCGACAGGCGACTCTATCTCGCGAAGGAATAATCGCCGGAAGGCGTCAAAGCCTTCCGCCAAACCTGAAGGCTTATCAGGCAATGACGCAACTGCCCCGTCCGGCTGCATGATTTCTCCCTGTCTGGCGATAATATACATCAGCGAGCCGAAGATGACGATCATCAATATATAAAAAGCTAAACTTCTGATTCCTTTGCTCATGTTCCGGGGAGATTCACGCAAAAGTAGGTAAAAAACGGGAATCACATGAAGGTCAGGGAGGAAATTCTTATATCTTTGCGCCACTACCAAAGAGACGTTAATCATGCAGCAATCACTTAATTTACTAAAGAGCGACCCCTGGCTCACCCCATATGAGAATGCCATAAACGGACGCCATAAGTATGCAGTCAACAGGGAAAAGGAGCTGACCGGCAACGGAGCGCAAACATTAAGCGCTTTCGCTTCCGGTCATCTTTATTTCGGGTTGCACAAGACGCCCGGCGGATGGGTGTTACGCGAGTGGGCGCCTACCGCCACAGCTATCTACCTTATAGGTACATTCAACAACTGGCGCAAAGACGAACGTTATCGTATGAAACGGATAGAAAACGGTAAATGGGAGATTGTACTTGAAGAAGACAGTCTGCACCATGAAGACCTGTTCAAACTTTTAATGGAATGGGATGGAGGTTGCGGAGAACGTATCCCGGCATGGGCGCGCAGGGTTGTACAAGACGAACAGACCAAAATATTCAGCGCACAGGTATGGAATCCCGCCAGCCCTTACGTCTTCAGGTCTGAAGGTTTCAGGCCCGACACCTCGCCTTTACTCATTTATGAGTGTCATATCGGTATGGCTGCGGAGGAGGAAAAGGTCGGCACATACCGTGAATTTCGCACCCACATATTGCCCCGTATCGTAAAAGACGGGTATAATGCCATACAGATAATGGCCATACAGGAACATCCCTACTACGGATCGTTCGGCTATCATGTAAGCAGCTTCTTTTCAGCATCATCGCGTTTTGGAACGCCTGAAGAACTAAAAGAACTCATTGATGAAGCTCACTCCCTGGGCGTTGCCGTGATAATGGACATCGTGCACAGCCATGCAGTAAAGAACGAAGTAGAAGGGTTGGGCCGGTTCGACGGATCATATGGTCAGTATTTCTACCAGGGCGACCGCCGCGAACACCCGGCGTGGGACTCTCTGTGTTTCAATTACGGCAAGAACGAGGTGTTACACTTTCTACTTTCCAACTGTAAGTTCTGGTTAGATGAGTACCGTTTCGACGGATTCCGTTTTGACGGCGTTACATCTATGCTTTATTACAGTCACGGGCTGGGGGAAAGTTTTACCAACTATTCAGATTATTACAATGGTCATCAGGACGGCGAGGCCATCATGTACCTGACTCTGGCCAATAAGCTTATACATCAGGTAAACCCCCGGGCCGTCACTATTGCCGAAGAAGTAAGCGGTATGCCGGGACTGGCCGTCGGGGTTGAAGACGGGGGCTATGGCTTTGACTACCGTATGGCTATGAATATACCGGATTACTGGATCAAAACGATAAAGGAGAAGAAAGACGAGGACTGGAGCCCTTCTTCCATCTGGTGGGAAATAACCAACCGCCGGGCCGACGAGAAAACGATAAGCTATGCCGAAAGCCACGATCAGGCTATGGTGGGCGACAAAACCATTGTCTTCCGGCTGATAGACGCCCAGATGTACTGGCACATGCAGAAAGGAGACCGATGCTTTGCGGTTGACCGGGGAATGGCTCTGCACAAGATGATACGACTGGTGACGGCATCGACCATAAACGGAGGCTACCTGAACTTCATGGGTAATGAGTTCGGGCATCCGGAATGGATAGATTTCCCCCGCCAGGGGAACAACTGGTCGTATAAATACGCCCGCCGCCAGTGGCATCTGGTAGATGACACGAGCCTGACGTATCACTACCTGGGCGATTTTGATCGCGAAATGATTTCACTAATTAAAGGCGTGAAGGATTTTCAACGCATGCAGCTATTTAAGATATGGGACAATGATGGCGATCAGATACTGGCTTATATGCGCCAAAACCTGTTGTTCGTATTCAATTTCAATCCCAACCGTTCCTTTACAGGATACGGTTTCCTGACGCCGGAGGGCGAATACGAGGTCGTGCTGAACACCGATGACAAACGTTTCGGCGGCTTCGGACTGGCTGATGACGCTATCCGCCATTTCACACAGTCTGACTCCCTTTACAAGGGCGAACGCAAAGGCTGGCTGAAGCTGTACATCCCCGCCCGAAGCGCGGTGGTATTAAGAAAACTGTTAACCAACAATTAAATCATCATGTTGTATCCTCTTATATTCAAACCTATCCTAAAGCAGATCATATGGGGCGGAGCTGACATCTGCCCTTTCAAAGGTATCAGCCCTGTAGAATATGGTATAGGCGAAAGCTGGGAGCTATCGCACGTAAACGAAAACTACTCCATTGTGGATAACGGCCCCTTTAAAGGCAGGAACATAGACGAACTGATCAATAGCCTGGGCAGCAGGCTGGTTGGCGCCAGAGTTATGGAGCGCTTTGGCAAGACATTCCCCCTGCTTATAAAATTCATCGACGCCCGTGACAATCTATCCATACAGGTACACCCTGACGATGCATTGGCGCGCGAACGTCACAACTCCTTCGGCAAGACCGAAATGTGGTACGTTGTCAAAGCCACCGAAGGCGCCGCCCTGTATTCCGGCTTCTCTCAGCAGATAGACCCCGGCGAGTACGTAAGGCGTGTAGCGGATAATACTATAATGGATGTATTACAGCGCTATGAGGTGAAGGAAGGCGACGTCTTCTTCCTCCCCGCCGGAAGGGTGCATGCAATCGGCAGCGGATGTTTCATTGCAGAGATCCAGCAGACAAGTAATATCACCTACCGCATATATGATTATAACCGCAAAGACGCCGGAGGCAGGGGACGCGAACTACATACGGAACTGGCCAAAGACGCAATTGATTATACCCTTAGCTCCGATTACCGTACACATTACGTACCCCGGAAAGATGCCGTGGTCACATTAGCAGATTGTCCGTATTTCACCACCAACCTGCTGGAACTGGGAACCACGATGACGCGTGACTTCGCTTCGCTGGATTCCTTCGTTGTTTACATCTGCATGGACGGGCGGGTTTCACTCAGTGACAATAAGGGTAATGAATTGACGCTTCACCGCGGACAGACAGTTCTCATCCCCGCAGACACGAAGCAGGTCACCCTGGCTCCTTTACCGGCAACCAGATTGATGGAAACCTGGGTAACAGCTTCCTGACAGGCCGGTATCTTTTACACGGCATTTGCGCACTTTCCGGCGAAAGTTGCGCGTTTTTCAGGAGGGGGGCGGGAGGTGAGAATTGCAGGGATAGTATTATGGGCCTGCTATCAGTTGTTAAAATAACCTGAGATTTCGATGTAAGAAAAACAGCCTCGCAAATACGTGAGGCATGGCCGGCGATTTATGTCCGGCAATGGCGGCAGGAGAGGGCCGGCCACACCAGGTTTTTCTTACATTGAACTCAGGTTATATTTAATGTATATACAGGCTATGCTATAAGTGTTATGCTGAATTTACTAATTCAACCTGAGTTTCGACATAAGAAAAACCTTCATTCAAACGTATAGAGGATATATCTGTAAACGCACCGGTGGCGCCGGCGGCTTGTTTTCCGGAGAGATTCCTCTTCTTATGCTTTTCTTACATTGAAAACTCAGGTTAATTCAATTAATTCCGAATATGGCATCTATAAAAGTAAAGCTCCGAAAGTCAAACGTAGAAGAAAAAGAAGGCGTGATAATCATCCAGATAATCTATAACCGCAGGGTGAAATGCCTGACCACACGTTTCCGCCTTTTCTCTCATGAATGGGATAAGAAAAAAGATAAAATCATACTCAAAGCAGCCAGTAAAGAACGCGAGATATACCTTCGCAATATAATGGACGGACTGGACAAAGAGCTGGAGAGACTCAGGAAATGCAAGGAAATACTTGATAAGAGAAGCGTCTGCACCATTGAGGAATGGGTCGAGAGATATACCGACAGATCCCTCAACGGCTATCTCTTCCCCTTCATGGACAGGATGATCGACAGGATCAGGGCCGAAAACCGCAACCGCACCGCCGCAATATACAGCGTAGCTATGAAGAGCCTGCAATCCTTCCGCCAGGGCGCCGATATATTGATAGAGTCAATTGATTCCGGACTGGTGCGGCGATATGAAAACTACCTGAAGCTAAAGCATATCTCAATGAACACCATCTCGTGCTACATGCGCGTATTGAGGGCCGTGTACAACCGGGCGGCGGAAGAAGGACTGACGTCTCAGCGGCTACCGTTCAAAAACGTATACACCGGCGTCGCCAGGACAGCCAAGCGGGCGGTAAACGAAACCCTCATCGTGCGTCTGAAAGGACTCGACCTGAGTAAGAACCTGGAGCTGTCACTCGCCCGCGACCTGTTCATGTTCAGCTTCTACACCCGCGGCATGTCTTTCGTGGACATGGCCAACCTCCGGCGGTATCAGGTACGTAACGGCTACCTCACCTACACGCGCAGCAAAACCCGTCAAAACCTCAGAATCCGCATAGAGCCATGCATGGAAGAGATATTTGAACGGTACCGCGGCCGAACGCTTGACAACTTCCTGCTACCCGTCTACCACCCCGGCCAGTGCGACGCAGCCAGCGCGCTAAGAACCTATAACAAACGGCTGGAGCGTATCTCCGCCAGACTGGGACTGGAGAAACCGCTCACCTCTTATGTCGCTCGCCACAGCTGGGCTACCATCGCCCTGCGCAAAGGCATCCCGGTGCGGGTCATAAGCGAAGGCATGGGGCATGAGAGCGAACACACAACCCGTATCTATCTCGCCGCCATCGAGCAATCAGCCATCGACCAGGCCAACGCACGGGTAATCGCTCTCTGAACCGGCAAAGGACTGCAGGGTCGGGTTTATTTTGTACATTTGTCAACCCCTCAGGGTTAGAGAGGGAGAGAAAGAAATCACAACAAATCCATTAACTTAAAGTAAACTTGAAATGAATCTTTTGCTGACTAAAAACGACTTAGCTATGCTTGAGTCACAGGGCATATCCCGGTTACAGATAGAAATGCAGGCCGAACGCTTAGCCCGGGGATTCCCTTTTCCCCGCATAGTAGCCTCTGCTTCAGTAGAAAAAGGAATAACCGATGTATCCAGTGTAGAACAATTGAAATACATAAACGAATGGGACGAATACCTGCAGGGTAACCACCGTGTCCTAAAGTTCGTACCCGCCTCGGGGGCCGCCAGCCGGATGTTCAAAGCCATCTATGAATTTATAGCCGCCAGCCGTAACGAGCCGGCCGCACCGGAGGAGAAAGAATTCTTCGGTAAAATAAAACAATTCGCCTTCTATCAGGCGCTGAACCAGGCCTGCCTCGTAGCCACCGATCAGAGGCTGACGAAATGCCTGTGGGCGGGGAAATACAAAATCGTAGCCTCCATACTGCTGGAAAACCACGGCCTCAATTACGGACAGCTCCCAAAGGGACTGCTTCTCTTCCACTCCTATCAGCATGGAGACGCCCGGACAGCCGTGGAAGAACACATGGCAGAAGGCGCCATGTATGCCAGGAACCTCGCCGGCGAGGTAAACCTGCACTTCACGGTTTCGACCGGGCACGAGCAACTCTTCAAAGACTTCGTGGAAAAGAAAAAAGAGATATATGAAGACAAGTTCTCCGTCAAATACAACATCACCTTCAGTTGCCAGAAGTCATCCACAGACACCATCGCCGCAGGAGAAAACACCATCCCGTTACGCAATCCCGGCGGCACGCTAATGCTCAGGCCCGGCGGGCACGGCGCGCTTATTGAAAACCTTAATGAAATAGACGCCGACATTGTATTTATCAAAAACATAGACAACGTCACGCCCGACAGCCTCAGGTACTCCACCGTTATTTACAAGAAGGTACTGGCCGGAGTGCTTGTCTCACTGCAAAAGCAGATATTCGCCTACCTCAATCTTATCGACAGCGGAAAATACTCGCACCGGCAGGTGGGAGAAATGATAAGTTTTCTTCAGGACAAGCTATTTACGCGCCGCAGCGACATAAAGTTCCTGGAAGATACCGAACTGATACTCTATCTCAGGAAGAAGTTTCATCGCCCCATACGTGTCTGCGGCATGGTGAGAAACGAGTCGGAACCCGGCGGAGGCCCCTTCCTCGCAGTCAATCCCGACGGGACCACCTCGCCCCAGATAATTGAAAGCGCACAGATAGACCTCAGCGACCCGTCGCAGAAGGAGTTCTTTGAACAGGGGACGCACTTCAACCCCGTAGACCTGGTCTGCGGCCTCAAAGACCATCTTGGCAATAAATACCACCTGCCCGACTACGTAGACAAAGACGCCGGCTTCATCTCAGAAAAAAGCAAAGGCGGACGCCTGGTCAGGGCTCTTGAGCTGCCGGGACTGTGGAACGGAGCGATGAGCGACTGGAACACCGTCTTCGTACAAGTCCCCAGCGACACCTTCACCCCCGTAAAGATCGTCAACGACCTCCTTCGCCCCGAACACCAGTAACCGCATTATTGAGTATCACCTGCCCCTGATACCGGTTGTCACTTAATATACTCTGTACCAATACTCAACGTTAATCGCATATTGGCGCAGGCATTTGCACCACATCGTTGCAAGCGTTTGCACCACATCGTTGCAAGCACTTGCTACACACCGGCGCAAGCACTTGCTACACACCGGTGCTAGCGTTAGCTCCATACCGGTGCAAGCATTAGCTCCACATCGTTGCAAGCATTAGCTCCATACCGGTGCAAGCGTTAGCTCCATACCGGTGCAAACATTAGCTCCATACCGGTGCAAGCGTTAGCTCCATACCGGTGCAAGCGTTAGCTCCACATCGGTGCAAGCGTTAGCTCCACATCGGTGCAAGCGTTAGCACCACACCGGTGCAAGCATTAGCACCACATCGTTGCAAGCATTAGCACCACACCGGTGCCAGCATTAGCTCCACACTGTGCAGTCCGCAGGAGTGCACGGTGCACCGCCATGCTCATCGTCATTACTTAGCTTCGCCCGCAATGACGATTAGGGGGTGGTGCGTTGCTTTTCAATGTGGACTGATGCCGGAAGGCGTCTGAGATGGATAACCTGCGCAAGCCGAAGGCGCAGCACAGGGACAGGCAACACCCCACCTGCAGAACTGCAGAGCTGTTCAACAGGGGGGTGTTTTCGGATGGGAGATGCCTTACGCTTCTCCCTTTTTAGCTTCCTGCCGGGGTGATTCGTCCATCGCGGACTGATGTTTACGGGTTTATCGGATTATGGCTTAAAAGACTGGCCCATAGCAGTCAGTGAGCGTCAGTGGCGATGGCGGAAATATGCACGGGCTGATATGGTGAATGTTTGTACATGTCTGATGTCGGGAATGGTGAACTAATGGGGTGGGAATAGCACGGCGGAGGTGAACTTCAGGGATGGTTTTAGTTAGGGTAAACCGTTGTTATACAGTACTTTTGAGCTGTAATTTAAAATTATTCAATATGAAACATCTTGGTTTTTTTCTCTTGTCGACCATCATCGCCACATCCGCCTGCAGCAAAGCAGGCGATCCTGAAGAAGGAGGCGTAACTATCGAAAAGGGACGACTCGCCTTCATCCTTCCCGATGCCGGGAGGGCAGTTACCTAT
>JAISBL010000062.1 GCA_031266215.1 Tannerellaceae bacterium
AGTAGGTACGAATTGACTAAACGTACCTACTTTTCGGCTAAAAGAAGGTACTAATTTGCCGGTCATCTGAAGATTTTTATCAACAGATACCCGTTTTTCCGGGAATCAAAGCAAATACCTGTTTGAAACACTTGTCCCAATCCCCGCCGTAGGGCAAATGCATTTAAAACTCATGTAAATCCTGCCGATATACCGGATTTAACGCGGCAATGAATCTTTTCCGTTTGTTACTGCGGGAACAGGCCTGATCCTTTGTCAATAATACGAGCGCGTATTTAAGAATGATAGTGAAGTTTTATATTGAAGTCTTTTGGAGAATTGCCTTTTCTTCTTTATCCCGATAGCGTTTACCCTTTGCCGACAGGATAAAATTGCCGAATAATAGTGTTTCAAAATTCTGTTTATCCAAAACTCAGGTTTATAAAAACGCCGGGTAAAAAGCTGAGCCAGGCGGGATAAGGAGGCGCTCCTGTAAAACGCGCCCCTGGCGCCGATAGCGTGAGTGTTTACATTATGTCTGACTAAGGTCAGAAAGTGTCTGTGACGCCGCCTCGTCACTCCCGGTAATACACTCTTTTTACACGAGTGGAGATGGTGGTGAGTATTTCGTAAGGTATGGTGTTGAGCCTGGCGGCCAGACGGGTGACGGGGTAAGGCTCGCCGAAGATGATGACCTGGTCGCCCTCGACGGCGTCTGTGCCGGTGACGTCTATCATGGTGGTGTCCATACATACGTTCCCGATAACAGGGCAGAGGCGGTTCTTTATCCATACCTCACCCACACCGTTGCCAAGGCGGCGGTCCAGGCCATCGGCATATCCTATTGGTATGATGGCTATGCGCGAATCCCCGGCGGCATAGCTCATACGGTTATAGCCCACCGAGTCTCCTGCCGGGACGTCTTGTATCTGTAGAATGGTGGTGCGAAGCGTGGCCACGTTCTGCAACTCCCTGCCCCCTGCGGCGCTGACGCCGTACAGGCCTATCCCGAGGCGCACCATGTCCATATGGTAACCGGGGAAGCGTTCGATCCCTGCCGAATTGAGGATATGTTTGAGCAACGTACACTCCAGTCCGGCCTCCAATGCGCCGGCGGCCTGCCTGAACGTCTCCGCCTGCCGGTGGGTGAAGCCGTCTAGGGCGGGAGAATCGCTGCCCGCAAGGTGTGAGAAGACCGAGCGTACTGTTATTCCGCTCTGGCCCCGTATGATGCGGCACACCTCTGTGATGTCTCCGGGCTGGAATCCCAGACGATGCATGCCGGTGTCTATCTTGATGTGAACAGGATAAGAGGTAATCCCCCGCCGCCCGGTCTCTTTTATCACGGTGTCAAGAAGGCGGAAGCTGTATATCTCAGGCTCCAGAAGGTTATCCAGCAGTAGGTTGAAACTGCTCTGTTCGGGATTCATCACCATGATGGGGATGGAGATGCCTGCCCTGCGAAGCTCCGCGCCCTCGTCTGCTACGGCTACGGCGATATAGTCGCAACGGTATTCCTGCAACGTCTTTGCCAGTTCGTTAGGCCCTACGCCGTACCCGAAGGCTTTCAGCATGGCGATGATTCCGGTCCCGGGCTTCAGGAGCGAACGATAGTAGTTGAAGTTATGTACTATGGCATCGAGGTTGACCTCCAGTATGGTCTCGTGCACCTTCCTTTCGATCCTTTCCGAAATGCGTTCGAAGTGGAAACGGCGCGAGCCTTTAAGCAGTATCAGCTCGTCGCGGAAAGTCCTGATGGAGCGCGAGGCGAGAAAGTCGTCGGTGGTGCGGTAGAACTCCTTCTGCACGTCGAACAGTGCGCCGTATTCGCTTATATCTCTTCCGATACCGATGAGGCGTTCTATCTTTTTGCGCCTCACAAGGTCGGCCACCTTCTTGTAGAGCGACTTGGGAAGGGTTCCCGACTGTAGGATGTCCGACAGGATAAGGGTAGAGCCGGTCCTTTTGTCAGCCTTACGGCTTTGCATGAAGTCGAGCGCTATGTCGAGCGAGTTTATGTCCGAGTTATAGGCGTCATTTATAAGCAGGCAGTTATTAATCCCCTGCCTCACGTCCAGACGCATATCCACCGGTTCGAGGTGGAGGAATTTGGAAGCGTCGCGCATACTCGTGGGCTTGAGGCATAACATAAGCGCAATGCAGTGGATGATGTTCTCTATCGAAGCGTCGTCGGTAAATGGTATCGTATAGGTGCTGTTAAGCCCCATGGCCGTACATCTGATCTCCGTCTCCGCCTCTTTCTTCATTATAGACTCTACGAAGAGGGGGGCGTCGGAATTTACACGGCTCCAGCCGATAGCGCGGTGCGAGAGCAGGGCTGAGTCTATGCAGGTGGCAATAAAAGCATTGTCGGCATTGTAAATGATAGTCTCGCAGTTGGCGAACAGGGTAAGTTTCTCCATGCACTTCTGAAACGTAGAGATGAAGTTTTCCTGATGCGCTTCGCCAATGCCCGTAAGTATTCCGATGGTGGGAGAGATTATAGGGCGGAGGCGTTCCATCTCGTCAGACTGTGATATTCCGGCCTCGAAGATGCCCAGCGTGTGTTTTTCGTTCATCTGCCATACGGAAAGTGGTACGCCTAATTGCGAGTTGTAGCTGCGTGGCGAGCGTACGATATTAAACTCGTTATGGAGCAATTGGTACAGGAACTCTTTCACTATTGTCTTCCCGTTGCTCCCGGTAATGCCGATGACTGGGATATCGAAGTGCCTGCGGTGCCAGGCAGCCAGTTTCTGCAACGCCCTGAGGGTATCTTTCACGATAAGGAAGTTAGCCTCCGGCATGGCGGTGGCATCCTGTGGCATTTCGCTCACGACGAAGTTGCGTACCCTAAGATTATACAGTTCCTGCAAGTATTTGTGGCCGTCGTTAGTCTTAGTCTTCAGTGCGAAAAAAAGACTTTGAGCGGGAGAGGAAAGCCGGCGGCTGTCGGTAAGCAGGATGTTGATGCGGGTGTCACGGAGCTGAGATGTATTAGCGCCGATGGCTTCGGCAATCTCTTTTATCTGGTATCCCATATTATTGTTTTACGTTAGCATTGAACGCAAACGTTCTACGTCCTTTGAGGTGTCAAAGTAAGGGAATTTACCGGAAAGACTTTCCGCCTTTAACAAAGTTTGCAGTATGAACTGCCTGTATGACGGACTTTGGGGCTGGAGGGGCTTATGCTCAAGAGCCTTCCTGATAGCCTCCCACTCCTTTACGATGGTTTGCGATTCGGAGGAAAGGAAGCTCCGGTAGAAACGCTCGCATATATATTCCACCGCTGAAGGTGAAGGATGCAGCATATCGGAAGCGTAGAAACGGTAGTCGCGCAATTCGTCCATCATTATTTCGTAAGCAGGGAAATAGCCGGTACGCTCCGGATGACTGGTTTGCAGCGCGTGTATAGCCAACAGCAGGGCAGACTTGCTTAGCTGATTGTGATGGGCGCCGTCTTTCCAATGGCGGATGGGGCTGACTGTGAACAGGACTCTCAGGCCTGGATTAACCTCCCACAAAGAGCTTAGCAAAGCATCCCATTCGCCTGTTATAGACTCTACAGATAGCCTTTCGCGTTCAAACATCCGCTCCGGCAGTTTATGGCAGTTGGAGACAACCTGCCCGCCGGTTTTAAGCCGGTAGACGTATGCCGTTCCGAAAGTGATAATAAGTCGCGAACTACAGGCAAGGTTACCGGAGGATGACTGCAACTGCCGGTTCATGTTCTCCAGCGCCTCTTTTTCCGAGATGTAAGAGAAACGGCTGTGGTGGGCAAAGCTGTGGTATACACCTTCGTGCTCAAACAAATCGGAAGCGGTGAAAGGCTCCGGTTCCAGCAGTCGGCGAACCGACAGGGCGATTGATGCCGGATTGTAGAGCGTCCCAAAAGGGTTGATGTCCACGTCGAACCTGTCCTCGCGCAACTTCTCTCCAATCTCTCCGGCAAAACATGAGCCGAGGATCATGATCGTATCACGGTGCGAAAACGAAAAAGATGCCTTCGGCATCGAAACAGGCGTATTCCATTCCATAATCAATAGTCCCTCTGTCTGCGTAGGTGAAATGCTAAAAAAGGCTGTCCCGCATAAGGTGGGGACAGCCATTCTTATAAAATAACGGATTGATCTGAATTATTCCATGTTCAGCGTCACGCGTTTGAACGCAGTAACGGTGAGGTTCTTGTCTTGTTGCTGCAGGTACTGCGCGATATTAAGCTTGCTGTCTTTCACAAACTCTTGTTGTAGCAGGGTGCTTTCTTTATAGAATTTCTGCAAAGCGCCTTCTGCGATACGGTCGAGCAGGTTTTCGGGTTTTCCAGACTGCCGTGCTTTATCGCGTGCGATTTCCATTTCCTGAGCGATTGTTTTTTCCGGGACATCTTCGGGGCGAACCGCGATAGGGTTCATTGCTGCCACCTGCATTGCCACGTCGCGCGCCACCTGGTATTCCAGTGGTTGGCTAAACGCTACTATGGTAGCCAGCTTGTTCCCCGGATGGATATACGAAATCGTGGAAGCGCCGTTCAGGAATTCATAAAAGCCTAATTCCATTTTTTCGCCCGTCACGCCTACGCGATCGGTAATATGTTCCTGCACCGGACGCCCGTCGGCGAGAGGGGCGTTCTTTAACTCTTCAATGGATGCTGCTTTTTTGCTTACAGCCGCATTCAGTATGTCTTTTGTAAGAGCAACAAACTGTTCGTTCTTTGCCACGAAGTCGGTTTCGCACTTCAATGCAACGATAGCAGCAAATTCGCCTTCGGCTACAGCTAACACGCATCCTTCGGAGGCTTCCCTGTCGGAGCGTTTAGCGGCTACCGCCTGACCTTTTTTGCGAATGATTTCCATTGCTTTGTCAAAATCGCCACCGGCTTCTTCCAAAGCTCCCTTGCAATCCATCATACCTGCTCCGCTCATTTTCCGCAGATGGGCTATATCTGCCATTGTAACTGCCATAATATTCTTTCTTTTTTAATTATTTACTCTTCTTCTACATCATCATTTTTAACTGCGCGATGAATAACAGATGCATTCAGGGCGTCATCGTCTTCCTTTTTGGTTCGTTCTTTCTTGGCGCCTCGTACTTTACGTTCCCTTCTTGGGGCGACTTCTTCGGAAGATTCTGTATCTATCTTTTCAACTTTACGTTCCTGCAGGCCTTCGTTTATTGCTTCGCAAACAGCGCCTACGATTATTTCCACCGACTTGGAGGCGTCGTCGTTAGCCGGGATTACGAAGTCTATGTCGGAGGGATTGGAGTTGGTATCTACCATGCCGAATACAGGTATACCCAGGCGATTAGCTTCACGAACGGCAATGTGTTCCTTCATCACATCGACAACGAACAGGGCTGATGGCAGACGAACAAGGTCAATGATCGAACCCAGCATCTTTTCCAGTTTCGCCCTTTGCCGGGTGATTTGCAGTTTTTCTCTTTTAGACAGGTTATCAAAGGTGCCGTCCTTTGTCATTTTGTCAATTGTAGTCATCTTCTTGACGGCCTTGCGGATTGTCGGGAAGTTTGTCAGCATCCCGCCGGGCCAGCGTTCGATAACGTAAGGCATACCTACTGCCGAGGCATTATCAGCTACAATTTGTTTGGCTTGTTTCTTTGTAGCCACAAAGAGGATTTTCTTCCCGGACCTGGTAAGGTTTTTCATCACTTCAGCGGCTTCATCTATTTTAGCAACTGTTTTATGTAAGTCTATGATATGAATACCATTGCGCTCCATGAAAATATAGGGCGCCATTGCGGGGTTCCACTTTCTTTTTAAGTGTCCGAAGTGTACTCCGGCTTCTAATAACTGTTCAAAACTAACTCTTGACATTTTGATTTTTTTAATCGTTTACATTCTGTTTTATCACTCAATCATCAGGTAGTTCTCCAACATATCTTCATGCAAAAGAAATCCTGACAATTTAGATACTAAACGCTCTTTTCTAAATTAGAGTAACCGGCATGAATAGCATAAGCCGTCACTTGTTACCCGTCGTTGTTTTAACGTTTACTGAATTGGAATCTCTTACGAGCCTTGGGGCGCCCTGGCTTTTTACGTTCCACAGCGCGGGGATCGCGCGTTACGAAACCTTCTGCTCTCAGGGCCGGCTTGTCTTCCGGATTAATCTTTATAAGTGCGCGGGAAATAGCCAGACGCGCAGCTTCTGATTGCCCTTTGAAACCGCCTCCGGTCAGGTTAATACGAATATCGTATTGCTCAGTCACATTCAACTTATTAAGCGGCTGCTTCACGATAAATTGAAGGATGGTTGAAGGGAAATAACGGTCGAGTTCACGCTTGTTAATGATAATTTTACCACTGCCTTCGCTAACATAAACGCGGGCTACCGCTGCCTTACGTCTTCCTATTGCATTTATTATTTCCATACTGATTATTTAAGTAAGTTTATATCAATCGACTTAGGTTGTTGGGCCTCATGCTTATGCTCTGCTCCCGCATATACGTGCAGATTACCAATCAGCTTAGCTCCCAGACGGTTCTTGGGCAACATCCCTTTCACTACTTTACGAAACAGTCGGTCTTCGCCTTTTGCCAACAGGTCGGCCGGCGTATACGATCTCTGTCCTCCCGGGTATCCGGTGTGTCTCAAATAAATACGGTCATTCCACTTGTTTCCCGTGAGAACGACTTTGTCTGCATTGATGATAATTACATTATCACCACAATCAACGTGTGGCGTAAAATTGGGTTTGTATTTTCCACGCAAAAGCTTCGCAACTTTTGCGCCTATACGTCCCAAAGACTGCCCGGTTGCATCAACTACAACCCATTCTTTGTTTACAGTTGCCTTGTTTGCAGAAATGGTCTTAAAACTTAAAGTATCCACTGCTTTAAAAATAAATTTAATTAATAACTCAAAAAAACAAGTTCCCAACACCATCCCTGCTACGGACACATGAGCAACAATGCGCTAAGAACTAAACTCTTAGTAAATTGGATAATAATCGGCTCGCAAAAGTATGCCTTTTATTGGAAATAAAAAATAATTCAACAAAGTTTTTCCTGACCAGAAACAATAAACCCAAATCGGTCATTAGAGAATTTAGGATGAAACTACTTTAATAATAACGACTTATGAATTTACAATCGGTTTTAATGACCGATTTGGGTTAAACATGAAGCTACCGCTCAATATGTGCTCATCCTTTCTTTTGAGATACTCATAAATACGTTTCATTGTGAATTAGATTAAGACATTAGTGTCCCATTAAAATTGGGGCGTTATTAAAAATCAAATAAACCTGGTTCATTAAAGCCTAATTGTTCTTTGTCATATTGAAATTTAGTTTTGTTGAAGAGGTCTCCAAGATGAGTTTTGTCAGTCAATGATATACTCAGTATTTGTAAGACTTCGCATGCACTTCCGTCGATTTGCATGTTTTTCTGAACGATAGCGACTAATAGGGGGCACAGAACGAATCATACAAAATGAGATTTTAAGAGCAGCTATAAGCGGCTGTGTTTTAGCTGAATGAAACATATGTTAAAAAAGGGGAGTTCAAAACAAATCATACATTATTTTAATTTCATGTTAACTTTTGGGGTGTTTTTGGGCGAGAAATGATAAGTCATTTTCTTGCCCACCCCCAGATGGTAGTACTTGGAATGATGCACATCAAGAGCAACGATCAAATCACGCAGACTTTTTCGATTAGAGAGTTGACCGAACATCAAAGCAAGCAGTTGATTCCAATAAGTGAAATGTTTTACATACTTGTCGCCCTCGTATTTGCGAACGATGTAGTTGAACTTGTTTCTATCTAAGAATGCTCCAAGTTGAGCGAAAACGAATTTGTTTTTATGCATTTACAATCCCGTTTAAGACTGCAAAGGTGAAAATTCAAATCCGTTTAATCGAAATCCTCTTGTAACTAAATTTCAAATATTTCAAAGAACTATTTTATATTTTAATGGGACAGCAATGAGATTAAGAATTAAAAAAATTAAATGTGATCGGCAAAGATAAGCATTTGACAATTCTTGCAGTCAAATTGCAATCTCAGGCGCATGCCTTTATATATTAAGGTAAAATGGTTCGTTATGAGGGACAAGGGAATTTTGTTTCTGCATGACACGGCACCATCCCATGCTGTACCGCAGGCAGTGTCGGGTAAACATCAGTGGAACTCCCTCCAATGTCGCCAGTTCGAAAGCTAGGGCTATAGCGCCTACACCGTTCGCGCGGTAGAAATTCGGCCATCCGGTTAGACACATTGTCTAGGTAGGTAAGTTCGCGTTCGTCCACGCCACTGCGCCATCTGTATGCGATGCATGATGCGGCGTGCAGACATTAGGAGCTCGACCGCCTTGCGCCTCATTCAGGACAAGAGCGAAGAGGGAACGAACCATCTCCCGCTTATCGACACCCTGACCAAAGAGGCTTCGAAGGGGGAATTCTATGTTCCAATCCCAATAAAAATGAGTTAAAAATTATGCTATAGCTATAGCTTTATCCAAATGATTGGTGTATCTTACGCAAAGCGCTCCATGTACGAATACCTCAAGCGACACAGAAGTCTGCTCCGCAATACGGCGTATCCCGTTAAGCGACAATTCGCGAGCCAGCACCACTTGTGAAAAGCCAGCCGACTACAGGAATCTGATCTTTTCGGGCGTGCGGTTGTTGGTTTGCGTGCTCGCATGCAGCGGGATAGGAGGGATGTCGAGCCGTGTGATTCCCATATCCTGTACTATCAACGCATCCGCCCCAGCGGTGTACAGACTTCGTATAAAGCGCTCGGCAGCGGTCAGTTCGTAATCTTTCAATATAGTGTTTAAGGTTACGTAAATGCGGACACCAAATATATGGGCGTAATCGCACAGGCGTTTAATATCGTCTACCGGATTACCTGCCGCCGCACGGGCGCCAAACCTGGGAGCTCCTATATAGACTGCGTCAACTCCATGCTTTACAGCCTCCCTCCCGCAAATAATATCTTTTGCCGGCGAAAACAACTCTACGGTTCGCGAAGCGCTTTTCATCCCTCTTACAGATCACCCAAGAGGTATATATCCTCCCTCCGATAAGGCGTTTCCTGATAAACATAATAATTAAGCCAGTTGGTAAACAACAGGTTTGCATGCCCCCGCCAGCGCACGACCGGCTCTTGAGAAGGATCATCTCCGCGATAGTAATTGCACGGCAGGCATATCGGCAAACCTTTATTCAGATCACGCCGGTATTCGTCGTCAAGCGTACCCGGCGCATACTCCGAATGTCCGGTGATATAAAACTCACGTCCTCCGCGCGACATAACCATGTAGACGCCAGCCTCATCACTCTCAGACAGCAGTCTGAGTTCCGGCACACTTATAATATCCTCATGCCTTACCTCAGTATGCCGGCTGTGGGGCGCATAAAACTCCTCGTCGAAACCCCTGAATATAGGCAGGTGCGGCTCATTGAGCGTATGACTGAAGATTCCGAACCTCTTTGCCGGCAAGCCATACTTGGGCACCCTATAGAAATGATGCAATGCTGCCTGCGCCGCCCAGCAGATATAGAGCGTAGAAGTCACATGCGTACGCGCCCAGTCAAAGATAGCGGTTAGCTCGTTCCAATACTTCACATCTCCGAAAGTCATCTGCTCCACCGGTGCACCAGTGACGATCAGCCCGTCATAGCAAGTATCCGAGAGATCGTCAAAGTCCCTGTAAAACTCACGCATATGTTCAATAGGCGTATTTTTTGACGTATGCCCACTTATCTTCATAAAGTCAAGTTCAATCTGCAAAGGAGTATTACTAAGCAGCCGGATCAAATCAGTTTCCGTAGTTACCTTAAGCGGCATCAGATTAAGTACAACAACGCGCAACGGTCTTATATCCTGGGCAGAAGCGCGTAGCGAGTCCATCACAAAAATGTGCTCCTTCTTCAGCAAGTCAATAGCCGGCAAGTTTTTCTGTAAATTTAGAGGCATATTAATATGTTATAAATCAAAAGAACGCAAAAGTATAAAATAAAAGTCTGACAAAAAACAAACGACAGCCAAACGAGGACAGTCGACTGATAATGTGCAGATAATACTCTTTGTTTGTCTTGTTTTTTTAGGCGGTCAAAACCACCGATAGACAAAGGTACGACAAAGTTCAATTACAACATCATCACCTTGCCAAGAAACTGTAAGCAGGCTATAAGTCACTGTTTGTCTTTGCTTTGAATTATCGCTCATAACCTATTGTAGTTCAAAGTAAACTAGTGTTATGTCAATTTGATAAGGTCTGATATATATCGTATATTTGCCACAAAAATGACTATGATGGTACATTCTCCCTGACTGCTGACAGTTCCCGATAGTGCGAAAGGGCGGATGCCCTGATTTCGTCCAACTGTCGGTTAATCTCGTTTGCCGTATGACTTTTCCCTGTGGCGCGACCGGATGACCATAGGTCTGCCGGAACAGTCATTTTTGCACTAAAGATGGTTTCGGAAAATTTTCCGATTGAAAGCCTTGCCATTACAGGGCTTTTACCGTCCTTTTTTGTTTCATTTCTTTTCAGGTAGAATGACACCTTTACTTCCTTTGTCATAGCTCTGTTATTTTAAGTGTAAAATTACTTGTAACAGAGTTATTTTCAGTGATATAAAATATAGAGCCACCAAGAAGCAAACTCCAATTTTCTATCAAAAACCCATCTTTTCACCGTTAGTAAAAAAAAGGGTTATTTTTGAAAGACTTTTTTTGAAAAACAAGCGCTCTTTGAAGTGATTATCTTTATTCAGGTTGTTTTCGCTACCTAATCCGAATAACAAAAAAGGCAGTATATAGGTAGCAAATCTTTTGCTTAACTACTCTATATTCTTCCATTTAGCCTATCGGAAGAATATAGCGAAACAACGCCGAATAAACCTAACAGCCAAACACTTACTCTATTCTTCCAAATTTTGCCTATCTTTGCGAGATTCTCTATATCTTTGTAAAACATCCGCCAAAGATAAACATTACAGGCTATATTATTTTTCGAAGAAGTCTATTGTTTTAATCACGTCTAAGCTTACAATGATTGGTATAGCTTAAATTGCTAAGTCATTTTCAGATTTCATATCTATGGCATTCTGCAAGATTTTTCCAAAGATTGCCGCAGCAGTTACAACTACGATAGAAACAAAAGCAGTCGCGATACAAATAGCAAGAAAACCCGCAGGGTCGTCATCCTTATTATGGGATATTCTTATGTATAGTCCTGCTGCTACAATTAAAATGCTTAATACGATTGCACAATACTTTATGCTCTTTAAAGTTTTAACAGAGTTTGATGAGAATATTTTATTTTGACCGATGTATCCAAGTAATTTGAACGTCTTATACAGCGCAACAAAAAAAGCGATTGATGCTGCGTATCCATACAGGACGAACGGGTCAGAGTAAATGCTGAACAAGTCTAAATTTGCGGCTCTTCCCTCGGTTAAAGGAAGCCGAATCAAAATGACAAACACCACAATGCCGATAAGCACGATGACTGTCTGAAGGAATATTGTTGAAACTCTTTTCATGATGATTTTTGGAATTTTAAAGTATGCCGCGAATGTAATAAATATTATTCGATAACCAATGCCTGTTTTTCTAATGCTTAATCCGGGTTAATAGGTTCTTACGGGTGCAACTCATATGCCGGCATCAGTGTCTCTGAATTTTTTGGGAGTCATGCCGGTGTATTTCTTGAAGTATTGTCCGAAGAATGACGGGTTGGCAAAGTTTAGTTCATCTGATACCTGCTGCACACTCAGACGACGGTCTTTCAGAAGGGTCTTGGCTTGCCTTATGACTGTGGCGCTTATCCACCCGAAGGCGCTTGTACCGGACTTTTCCCTGACGACCGATGAGAGGTAGCGGGCCGTTACGCAAAGTTCACGGGCGTAATAGTCTACTTCCCTGTGCTGACGGTGGCTCCGGGCTACGAGGAACAGAAACTTACGGAAAAGCGTGTCTTTCTGTAAAATGGATTCGTGAATGATCGGTTTGCCTCTCTTATATATGGCGATGATTTCGTAGTATATTACCCGGAAGAGACTGTTGGCGATTTCTATGCGGAAGGGATGATCCGGACGCTCGTAGATTTGCATCATCCGCCTGCAAAGCTCCGTCAGTGTCGCCTGTTCTTCGCCTGAAATCGATATGCATGGGCTGTCATTTATATGCAGGTAGTAGTCCATCATTGAAGGTATCTGTATTTCGTTGAACATCTCTGCGGCTGCACCCATGACGAGCCCCTCCAGATCGTCGCTTATGTCTGTTATTTGCAAGATGGAAAAGGGGAACGCTACGCACATGTCTCCTGCTTTCATGCGATAATTCTTCAGGTTCAGGAAAAACTCCGCTTCGCCCCGAAGGCAGATGAAAATCCCGCCGTCCGACAGGTTACGCGGTGTTCCCTGATCGTCTATCACGCCTTCGGTATTATGGTCGATGCTGAATCCGTAAAATAATTTTTCTTTCATAGCTTTTTTGTAATGCCCTGTGGAGCTGCTTCGCTCTTCCGGCAAAGTTATATATTGCGGCTATATAAAACAAGATGATGGAAATAGATAAAGCGTACTAATAGAACATTTTTGACTAAATACAGGATAGCATTCAATACCATCGCCGGCCTACTTTTGTCTGCAAATTTAATTACACAGTTTATGAAACATTTATTCATGGTACTGGCGACGGCGGGTGTGGCATTGCTTACTTCGGCCTGTTCGCACAAGAATACATCAGGCCAGTCCATCAGGACGGTAAAGGCAGACACCGTGAGGGTGTATGGAGAAAGTCCCCGCGTGACCTTCCCCGGTAAAGTGAAAGCGGCGTCTGACGTTAACCTCGCTTTCCGCACCAGCGGGCCAATTGCAAAAATATACGTGGATGACGGGCATTATGTAAAGAAAGGACAGGTGTTGGCCGAAATGGATTCGCGCGATTACGCTATCCAACTCTCAGCCACCGAAGCTGAATATAAACAGGTAAAGGCCGAAGCCGAACGGATCATCGGGTTGTACGAAAAGAACGGAGTGACCGCCAATGATTATGACAAGGCGGTGTACGGACTGCGGCAGATAGCCGCTAAATATGAAGCGCATCGCAACGCACTGGCCGACGTAAGGCTTCGCGCGCCGTTCGACGGATATGTGCAGAAATGCTTTTTCGAAGCAAACGAGACCGTTGGCGCCGGGACGCCCGTCATATCCATGATCAGCACAGGTGCGCCAGAGGTGGAGATCAATATCCCTTCGTCTGACTTCATACGCCGCGGCAAGTTCGATTCCTTCACCTGCACTATAGACATTTACCCCGGCCGGGAGTTTCCGCTCGAACTGATAGGCGTGGCGAAAAAAGCCAACCTTAACCAGCTATACGCTATGCGTCTCAGGATGAAGGATACGGCGGAAGATCGCCAGCAACTTCCCTCGCCGGGAATGGTTGCCGCGGTGAACGTAACCTTTAAACCCGAAGTCACGGCAAGGGTGAACATTCCGCTCTCAGCCGTATTTGAAGCAGATAACTCCTCAACGGTCTGGATTTACCGCAGAGATGTCCGGACGGTTGAGGCGCGCAGGATTAAGGTCGAGGCCGTGCTTACAGACGGGACGGTGGTCGTTTCCGAAGGATTGCAGGCCGGCGAAACCATCGTTACCGCAGGCGTACACTCGCTGCACGAGGGCGAACGGGTAAGGCTTCTGCCCGCAGCCTCACCCACTAACGCCGGAGGTCTGCTATGAAAGACGTGGGGATGTGGGCTTTGTCTAACCGTAAGCTGGTTAATTTCCTGATGGTCGTGATGATTGTCGGCGGAGCGTATTCGTTCTACAACATGAACAAGCTGGAAGACCCTGAGATAAAGGTGAAGATGGCTATGGTCGTAACTACTTACCCCGGAGCGTCGGCGCATCAGGTGGAACTGGAAGTGACTGATGAGTTGGAAAAGAGCATCCGCTCAATGAAAGAGGTAGCCGATGTTACGAGCCGCTCAATGAACGATGTGTCCATAATTACGGTGAATCTCTCCACACTGGTGAAGAACGAAGACGTGGAGCAGCATTGGGATATATTGCGCCGTAAGGTGAGCGACGCGGCCGGCCGTCTGCCCGAAGAAGCCGGCAAACCGGTAGTGATGGACGACTTCGGCGACGTGTACGGCATCTTCTACGCTCTGGTCTCAGATGGCTTCCCCGACGGCGAACTTGGCAGTTACGCCGAACTTATCAAGCGCGAGGTGCAAGACGTTGACGGCGTGTCGCAGGTGAATATCTACGGCCGGCGCGACGAGTGTATAAACATCGAACTGTACGAAGATCGTATGGCTACGCTTGGCGTTCACCCCGCCGAGGCGCTTCTCACGCTTGGCGGACAGAACAAGACCGTATATTCGGGATACTACGAAAGCGGGGGCAAACGACTTCGCATATCGGTGAACGACAAGTATAAGACCGTCTCCGACATCGAAAACCTCATCCTTCAGGGACATGAAAACGACCAGTTGCGCCTGCGCGACATCGCCCGCGTGACCTGGGGTTATGAAAATCCGGCGCGTAACGAGATGCGCTACGACGGCCGGAAGGCCCTGGGGATAGCTATCGCTGCGCTGAGCGGAACCGACATCACCAAAGTGGGCCGTAAGGTGGAAGCCCGCCTCGAAAGTCTGAGCGCAAACCGCCTGCCTGTGGGGATAACCCTGCACAAGGTGTTCTACCAGCCCGAACGGGTGAACGCCGCCCTGGGTGATTTTATGATCAACCTGCTGGAGTCTGTCATCATTGTTGTCGGTATACTGATGCTGACTATGGGTTTCCGTAGCGGTGTAGTTATCGGCGCCAGTCTTTTTGTTGTGGTTGCAGGTTCGTTCCTTGTTCTTAATATGCTCGACGGGACGTTGCAGCGCGTCTCACTGGCCTCTTTCGTCCTGGCTATGGGTATGCTGGTTGACAATGCGATCGTTATCATAGACGGCATACTGGTTGATCTGAGGCGCGGTAAGGGACGGCGCGAAGCCCTTACAGCCATCGGACGCAAGACGGGCGTCCCGCTGCTGGCAGCTACGACGATAGCCATACTGGCGTTCCTTCCCATCTTCCTGTCGCCCGACACGTCGGGGATTTATGTGCGCGACCTGTTCATAGTGCTCGCCGTATCGCTTATGCTAAGTTGGGCGCTGGCCCTCACGCAGGTTCCGATACAGGCAAACGCCCTGCTGCCGCTGCATTGCAGGCAGGGGGCCGAAGCGCTTTTCGACAGCAAGCCTTACCGCTTACTCAGACGGGTGTTGTCCTGGGGGTTGTATCACAAAACCACATCGGCCGTAATAGCAATTGTGCTGGTTGTAGCCAGCGCCTTCGGTCTGAGACTGCTTCCGGGAGGTTTTTTCCCCGACATGGATTATGACCAGCTTTATATCGAATACAAGCTGCCCGAAGGAGCCGGCAGCTCTCAGGTGGGCGAAGACCTGGCGGCTATCGAAAGCTACCTCCTTGCCCGCGACGACGTCAGGCACGTAACTACATCCATCGGGGGAACGCCTGCCCGCTACAATCTGGTACGCAGCATTGCCGACCCTTCGATGTCTTATGGCGAACTGATAGTAGATTTCACCTCGCCCCGGAAGCTTGTATCTGCAATGCCCGGAATACAGGAATACCTCACTGACGCCTGTCCGCAGGCTTACGTCCGGCTGAAGCGTTACAATCTTATGTACAAGCGTTACCCGATAGAAGTGGTGTTCCAGGGCCCTGACCCGACAGTGTTGCGCAATCTGACAGCACAGGCTCAGGAGGTAATGAACCGCAGTGACGACGTCTTCCTTATCACCTCTGACTGGGAGCCAGGGACGCTCTCGATCATGGTCGACTACAACCAGTCTGTCGCCCGCAACGTCAGGCTGAGCCGTCAGGACGTTGCCCTGTCGATGCTTTCGGCTGCCGGAGGGATACCAGCCAGCGTATTCTACGATGGCGCCGACCGTCAGACCATCTACCTGAAATGCGTAGACAAAGACGGCAATCCGATCGGATCGCTCGAGACTGCACCCGTTTTCAGTCTGCGACCCTCGACAGGCGGCATCAACAGGCAAACCCTCGAAGGACTGATGACCGGGACGCTGTCTGAAGAAGACCTGCTGGAGGACGCCTTGCGTACCATCCCGCTCAGCCAGGCTTCCAACGGCATCAAATGGGAATGGGAATATCCCGTTGTGATACGCTCCAACGGTCAGCGCTCCATGCGCGCCCAGTGCAACCCTGCTTTCGGCACAGGGGTAGAAGATGCGCGCCTCAGCGTTGCCGGGGAGATAGAAAACATTCCCCTGCCCGAAGGTTATACCATGCGGTGGGACGGCGAATACCGGGCCAGCTCCGAGTCCTCGGCTTATCTCTTCCGCAACCTGCCGCTGGCCATCATCCTCATAGTAACTATTCTCATCATGCTGTTCCACGACTACAGGAAGCCGCTGATCATCTTTTGCTGCATCCCGCTGATCCTTGTCGGCGTTGTAGCCGCCATGTTAATGGCAGGGCAGACCTTCGGCTTCGTCTCCATAGTCTGCGTGCTGGGACTGATAGGCATGATGGTGAAAAACGGCATCGTGCTGATGGACGAGATCAACCTGCAAATACAGCAGGGCATAGAGCCGTTCAAGGCTCTGCTGGAAAGTACCTGCATACGTTTCCGTCCGGTCATGATGGCTTCGCTTACAACCATCCTGGGAATGATACCGCTGCTGACCGATGCCCTTTTCGCTCCAGGAGCGGTAACCATTATGGGCGGACTGCTGTTCGGCACGCTCATTACGCTATTGTTTGTACCTATATTATACTCCATGTTTTTCAGAATTAAAATAAAGAAATGAACACGAAACATATCTTACCTTCCGCAGTTCTCTGTCTGATGTGCTCTGTCGCCATCACAGCCCAGGATACAATAACGCTTGAAAAGTGCCGCGAGCTGGCGCTGGAAAACAGCAAATCAGCCGCCATAGCCGCCCGCAACAAGGATAAGGCCGCCTACACCAGGAAAGCTTACCGGGCGAATTATTTTCCAAAAATCTCGGCTTCGGGCAGCTACCTGTATACCAACCTGCGGGTGACAGAAAAAATCAGGGAGGCCTACCTGCCGACGTTTGTGCCAAACCCGGTGACAGGGGGACTGAGTCCTAATGTCATCGCCGGGCCGGACGGAAACCCCATCATCGGCCCCGACGGTAATCCCTTCTTCAGGGAATACGCTTACTTTCCAGGCATGGATTTTTCCTTGAAATTAAATAACTTCTGGATGGCCGGACTGAGCGCCGAGCAGCCCATATATACTGGCGGAAAGATTACGGCGGCTTACCGTATGGCACAGACAGGAGACGAAATAGCCGATCTCAGCCGTCAGCTCGCCCGCCAGGAAACCATTGTGCAGGCTGACGAAGCCTACTGGACATTCGTCCAGACCAGCGAGATGTTAAAGGTGGCCCGGTCTTACCGCGAAATGCTGGACGAACTGCTGCGTAACGTACAGGATGCCGAGAAAGCCGGCCTGAAGCATCGCAATGACGTACTGAAAGTGCAGGTCAAAATGAATGAGGCCGAATTGAAACTGCGCCAGGCCGAAAACGGCATGCTCTTTTCGCAAAAAAACCTTTGCCGCGTCATGGGCCTGCCGTTTGACATAGAGGTGACGCTCCCGGCGTCTTTTGGCGACTACGAATTCGCGTCGCCTTATTGCGTTCCCGATTACAGTAGCCGCCCTGAGTATGCAATGCTTGAAAAACAGGTGACGCTGAAAGACCAGGAAATAAAGCTCGTGCGGAGCGACTTCCTGCCCCGGGCCGACGTAGTGGCCGGCTACGGCTACACGAGCGGCCTGATGCTGAACGACCGCAGGCTGTTTGACAGAGCGTCCTTTTCCGTAATGGCATCCGTAAGCATACCTGTCTTCCATTGGGGCGAAGGGCGCAACAAGATACGCGCCGCCAAAGCCGAACGCGCCATAGCCCGGCTACAGCGTGAGGACATAAACGAACAGATGGCGCTTGAACTGGAACGCGCCCAGGACAAATGCGACGAGTCGGAGCTTGAAGTAGAGTTGACCGTCCGCTCCCTGGAGCAGGCCGAAGAAAACATGAACGTGAGCGCACTGCAGTACAAAAGCGGCATGGAAACACTATCGGGTTACCTCGAAGCCCACACCGCATGGCAAAAAGCAAGCATGGAGCACGTCGGTGCACTGGCTCGCCGCCGGCTTAATCATACTTACTACCTGAAAGCATCCGGCGAGTTGTAACCGCACAATGCAGGTACATTCGAGGGCGCCACGGGCGCTGAAAGTAACAGGGCGGAAAAGGACTTACTTAATGAAAGAAATAATAGACGTTCTCTAAACGTACTGTCTTTTGCCCCAAAACGTACCGTCGATTGCCGTAAACGTACCGTCGATTTCCGTAAACCTACCGTAGATTTGCGGAAAACTACACTAGATTTGGCGAAAACGAACCGGGATTTTCCGGAA
>JAISBL010000103.1 GCA_031266215.1 Tannerellaceae bacterium
CCCGACGGTTGGAAGGTTCCTACCTGGACAGAGACCAAGTCTCTCACAGACGATTATGGTAATGCTGTGTATGTCAACAGCACTACTGATAAAAGGATCCGGTTTAACGGCGATAACCAGGGTGAGTACCTTTATATTGTGCCAAGAGGATTTTATTCTGCAAAATCGTTTAGCGGTGCTAATGCATCACTATGGGCGGGCACCGCTTACACCACCGACGGTACGGGGGAACTCATCCTTCTTATGGTGGGCTCAAAGGCAGGCTACGTAGGAGGAGTTGCGCGGACTTTTGCTTTACCGGTACGCTGCATCCAACAATAATATAAAAACCAATTTGGAGTAATACCCAGAGCCTTCCTTAGCATGTGAATATCTGCGTTTTTCGGGGCGGGCGTCTTTTCTACCGGGTGAATCCGGGGAAAGGCGCCCGCTGCTTTTTGCCGTGGCGGAGATTGAACTGCGACACAGTTCGGATGGAAGACGCCGTACCTTATGGGCTTTTTGTCGGGGTGTTTTTCCACTTCGGAAACTCTCCTGAGGTTTAATGACGATACGGGTTTATTATATATCGGGTTCTTAAGGTACGCTCACACGGTCGTACTCAGGTTTTAAGACGGAGCACATGTGCGCTCCAATACTTTATTTTGCTGTGTAAAGCAGTAATTTATACTATTATACCATTTAAAGCTATATATTTGCGTAAAATCAGAAGACCTGAAAGCGAAAACTGAGGAATATTTTTGAGGTCAAATGAAAATTACATACACATGAAACGAGCATGTAAAAACTATTTGCGCCAAAGGCGATAGATAAAACGTACTGCGAGTTCCATACCTACATGGAATTAAATATTTTATTCGTATGAAAACACTTACCATCGTTGCATCTTTGTTTATGGCGTCAGTAGCTGCGTACGCCCAGCAAACCCCGGCCGGGAATAAACCGGCTGCTTATGAAGAGCATGCACCGTACGCCCCATCGACTTACGTGTGTTACAAGCTCCCCGCCCCCATCACGATAGACGGGAAAATATCTCCTGAAGAATGGGACGCTGTCCCCTGGACAAACGATTTCGCAGACATGATGGGCGACAAAGGTCCTAAGCCTTATTTGCAGACAAAGGTAAAAATGGCCCATGATGACGAAGGCATGTACTTCGCCGTCTGGATGGAGGAACCGCATATATGGGCGACCTTCACCCGCCACGACGCCGCACTGTACCAGGAGAACGCCTTCGAGTTCTTCATCGATCCTTCCAACAACACGCACAACTATCTTGAGTATGAAATAAATGCGCTGGGTACCGAATGGGACCTTTTTCTCAGCAAGCCTTACCGCGATGCACACATGATAACGCTCAGCAACTGGGAGTTCCTTGGCATGAAGTCGGCAGTCTATATCGACGGTACGGTTAATAACCCGCAGGACAGGGATAAGTTCTGGAGCGTAGAGATATTTATTCCCTGGCGTTCGATTTATCAGGTATCCTCTGTCCGCCGCAGCAAACCGCTGGAAGGCGATCAGATACGCGTTAATTTCCAGCGGGTAGAATGGACGCTGGACGTTCGCGAAGGTAAATACGTGAAAATACCCATCCCCGGAGAAGAACGCATACGCTCGCACTTCTGGCTGTGGTCGCCAATCGAAGCCGGCACATCGCACGCCCCCGAATACTGGGGATACGTGCAATTCACCGATAAAAAAGCAGGCGAAGGGACGTCGCCCTTCGTAAAAAACCCTGACGAGGATGTTCGCTGGGCATTGCGCAACCTTTATTTTCGCCAGGCGGAATACCGCAAAGCGACAGGTTCTTATGCCACATCCATTTCGGACCTGAAGCCCGAAGAGGTCTGTACTCCCGATCAGGTGAAGGCGTTGACCCTGCATACCACCCCGTCTTTCTACGAGATTATCCTGCCTGCCGGCGGGAAAACCTGGCATATCGGTAATGATGGATTGGTCTGGTATTAATTAAGTCATTATAACCATCATATTTTAATATAAAAAGACATTTGTATGAAAAAGATATTGTTCATTTTTATCGTGCTTGCTATGGCATTGCAGGTTGCTTTTGCTCAAAGAGGAAGAATAGTGACTATTTATTTTCACAACGGAAGTGTTGTAAAAGGCGAATTATCCAAGCTGCCGAATGAAGAAAAGTTCAGGCTTCAAACAGCCAATGGCAGTGTCTTTTTGTTTACAAGCCAGGAAGTAAAAGACGTCCGCTATGAAGACGGGACAAGACCGGGCGCCGGCAATCGGCAGCAATATCAGCAACAGCCGCCTCAGCAGCAATACCCGCAACAGCAGCAGACGTATCCTCCGTCATACCAGCAAAACCAGGGCAATCAGCCTCAGCAGCTAAACAGACAGCAGCAGCAGTCCGGCGTTCAATCGCAAAACAGCAGAGTAATACGCGTGGACCCTGAAGAAGAACTGATAGAAGAAGACGTGTACGACGACGAATATTATGACGACTACGACTATGCCCTGGATGAAGATATGGAAGAAACACCTGTACGCACCCCGCGTCAGGCCGTTAGAGATAATGCAGAGCCAAATGCCGGTTTCGTGCCGGGATACCACGGCATTATAGATTTCGGGTACACATTTGGTATGGGCGACTCGATTCACGCTTTCAGCCGGATGGAGTTTACCATCACGCAGGGGTACCAATTTTCGCCCTCGTTATTCGTTGGCGTGGGTACAGGCGTACACCTGTACTCAGACAGCGTCCGGCTCAACAAGATCGTAGACGGCATGGAAGTTCCTAACTGCTATCTGTCGTATGTCTTCCCTGTCTTCGTAGACATCAGGTACAACTTCTCCAATGGTAAAATAAAACCCTTCGCCGCACTTAAGGCCGGATACAGCATAGGACTTTCAAAGACGGAAAGCGAAACTCAAACCGAAGCAGGAAGAAGTAAAAAGACCGAGTACAAGGCCGAATCGCTGGGATTTTATGTTGCGCCTTCCATAGGTGTAAAGTTCATGATAGGGCGTTCAATGGCATTCAGCCTGGGAGCAGGATATTCCATGCAGATGTACGGCAGCGAGACATTTAAACCTGATAATAATAATGTCATACTCAAAAAAGCAGACGTCATGGGCGGGGTAACTCTTAAAGCCGGGTTAGAGTTTTAGCCGCTACACAGGGTCTACATCGTAGTGAACCAGTAATTGTTTGAAAAGGAGGTGTCCCTGCATTTCTGCATACACCTCTTCCAATATTCCCCGAACGGGAGCGACGGCGGCTGTCACCTCTATTTTCAGAAGTATCTTTCTTATATGAAATGTCTGTATGCGTGTTACGGGCGGCGTGACCGGGCCAACGACACGGTCGCCAAGGCGGGCAGACAGTTTTTCGGCATAAGAGGCCGATATATCCTGCAACCCGCTTTCGTTACGGCTACGCAGGACGATAAAAATCAGCCTGAAATAAGGAGGATAGCGAAAGATGCTTCGCTCGCCAAGCTGGAGGCGGACCATCTCTTCGTATTCCAGAGCCTGAACCATACGGATAACAGGATGCTCCGGCTGGGAGGTTTGTATGATGACGGCGCCGCGTTTTTCTCTCCGCCCCGACCGACCGCTTACCTGCGCCATCAGTTGGTATGCGCGCTCATGGGAACGGAAATCGGGGAAGTTCATCAGACTGTCGGCATTGAGGATGCCTACTACCGTAACATTCCCGAAGTCAAATCCCTTTGAAAGCATTTGCGTGCCGATTAGTATCTGTATTTTACCACGCTCAAAGTCGGAAATGATGCGCTCATAAGCCGTGTGGGTGTGGGCCGAATCAAAATCCAGACGTCCTGCACGCGCTGAGGGGAAAAGCGATTCTACTTCCTCTTCAATCTTCTCCGTGCCAAAGCCCCGCATCCTTAAATCCGTATGCCGGCATTGCGGGCATTCGCGCGGCAGGGCCGCCACATAGCCGCAGTAGTGGCACATAAGCCGGTTCTGTCTCTTATGGTATGTCAGACTTACATCACAGTTCATGCAATGCGGCGTCCATCCGCAATCACGGCATTCCATCATGGGAGCAAAGCCTCTACGGTTTTGAAACAAAATGACCTGCTCTCCCTGTTCCAGCGCCATACTGATCTTCCGGACCAGCAGAGGGGAGAAAAGCGTGTCTTTCATGATCTTTTTCCGTCTAAGCTCACTGATGTCAACGCTCTCTATTTCCGGTGTCAGGCACTCTCCATAACGGGTATTCAGCTTTGTCAGCCCGTATTTGCCGGTAAGTGCATTGTAATATGAATCGACGGAAGGTGTGGCGGATGCCAGAAGCGTTTTCCCACCATGCATGCCGGCAAGTATGATTGCCACATTCCGGGCGTGATAGCGGGGTGCAGGGTTCTGTTGTTTGTAAGTGTTTTCGTGTTCTTCGTCTACGACAACCAATCCCAGGTCCTTAAAAGGAAGGAACAAAGAAGACCTGACCCCAAGCACAATCTTCGGACTTCCATCACGCAGGAGACTGTTCCATACCTCCACCCTTTCACTGTCGGAGAAACCGGAATGATAGACCAGCAGCTTGTCTCCAAACAATTTAGACAGCCGGCCTGTTATCTGCGTTGTGATAGCTATTTCGGGTAAAAGCAGTAAGACCTGCCTCCCGTTACTGAGGACGTCGTTTGCCAGGCGGGCGTATATCTCGGTCTTACCGCTCGACATAACGCCATGCAACAGGCAGACGTCTTTCGTCCTGAAGACATTATATATATCGTTATATGCCTGTTTCTGCGCCTCGCTGAGCGGGCTAAACGGTTGTACGCGGCATACCGGGGCCTGCAGTCGTCCGACCTCTTTTTCATATCGTTCCAGGATGCCCCGCTTCAGCAGTCCGTCCAGTATAGAAGCTGAGTATCCGCTATGCTCCAGCAGTTCTTTCGCTGATATCTCTTTTGTCAACTGGGGATTCAATACATGGCTTAAGTCCAGGTAACGTATAAGCAGGGCCTCCTGTTTCACGGCGCGTTTCAATCCGGCAAAAGCATCTTGCAGACCGGCTTCATTATGATAGGTCTCCGACAGGCGGACGAAGGTTTGTTTCTTAGGCGTATAGCCTTTCTTCAATTCTTCGTTCACTTCCACAGCGCCGCGAGACAGGAGTGAAGTTACCACAGGGACGACATTGCGCAATCCTGTCTTTTTTTCTAATTCCGACAGGGTGAGTACAGGTTTGATACCAAAAGCATCCAGCACCGATTGCTCACTGGGGCGCAAAGGCATCCCCGCTTCAAAATTTTCGTTGTACGTTACTAACGTTTCACTCTCTAATTTCAGTCCTGACGGCAGCGCTGCTTTATAAACATCGCCCAGCTTACATATGTAATAAGAAGCAATCCACTCCCACAGGCGGAGCTGTGGACGGCGGAGAACAGGAGTGGCGTCAAGAAGGGCATAGATATCTTTAGTTTCGTACGCCAGGTTAGCGCTTTGCTCATATACGCGAAAAATAATAGCCGTGTAATAACGTTTCTTTCCGAAATGCACAAGTACCCTGCAACCGGGAACAACTGCTTTCTCCATATCGGGAGGAATACGGTAGGTGTACGTATTCTCTAACGGAAGCGGGAGTATAACGTCGGCGTACTTCAATTAAAACAGCAGGGCCGCCGTGACAGACATGAGGTTGGATTTACCATTGGTCAGATCCTCCGACCGGCTCGCACTATAGTCGTCGGTAAGCCCCAGGCCGTAATTAAATCCAACCTGTAACGAATTGAATACCTCTACGCCGGCCCCAAAATTCAACCCGGCGGCAAAGGTTTTTGATTTTATCTGCGTCTGTATATTATCCACATCTTCTCCTCCGACACGGAAAGATGCATACGGCCCGGCGCTCAGGAATCCTTTTACAACCAGAAGCCCGAATTTCCATTTAAAGCTTACCGGCACATCTATATAATCTGCCGAAACCGTTCGCATGTCTGTGTTTGAATACAACCCTTTCTGCGAATACAGCACGGATGTCTCCAATCCGACTCCTACGTAAGGAACCATGGCTTCAATAGTCGGGCCGATATGAAAACCTGTAAGGTTTTCCGTTTTTAGTATGTCTTTATCAAACTTTACGGAGGCAATATTTAAACCTCCCTTTATTCCGAAACGCACCTGGGCATTAGCAGAAGCCGCACCCATCATCAGGACGGTAATCCCTATAAACAAACCTGTAATCTTTTTCATACGAATAATTAATGTTTAATTCAATGCAGGTATGGAACGCGCAGTACGTTTTACTTATAGCCTTTGGCGTAAATAGTTTTACATGCTCGTCTCATCTGCCTTTTTTACTGTTTAACTCAACACAAATATAGCCACATTTACATGAATCATCCAAAATTAATCTGCGTGAAATACAAAGGCATAGCAGATTCCATAATCTGCCGGAGCGCCTTATATGACATTTTTATGCCATTTTATATCAGGAACGCGCATTTTTACATTCTTTATGAATTGCATTTTTCGGAAAACAAAAAAGTATTCAAAAATATATTTATATTTGTTACCTGTATAGTAGTTACCTTTATCAACGTCGTATACCATGAAAAAAAAGTCTGTCCCTATACGTGTTTTCCATTTCTATATGGAAGGTTTCCGTAGCATGACACTCGGAAAAACATTATGGCTGATTATTCTGATCAAGCTGTTTATCATGTTTTGCGTGTTGAAGCCATTCTTCTTTCCGCGACACCTGGGGCAGTTCAGGGGCGAATCGGAAAAACAGGAATATGTTTCCGACGAACTAATACAACGTGCTATTATTCCTTAAAACAATTATAATTATGATTGAAAACATTGACACTTCTCTGATTGACTGGTCGAGAGCGCAATTTGCTCTTACGGCTATTTACCATTGGCTTTTTGTGCCCCTCACATTAGGACTTGGTATTATTCAGGCGATTATGGAAACAATCTATTACAAGACAGGGAAAGAATTCTGGAAAACAACCGCCCAGTTTTGGATGAAGATTTTCGGTATTAACTTCGCTATCGGGGTGGCTACCGGACTGATCCTTGAATTTGAGTTTGGAACAAACTGGTCGAATTACAGTTGGTTCGTGGGTGACATCTTTGGAGCTCCATTGGCTATCGAAGGCGTTGTGGCGTTTTTTATGGAAGCGACCTTCATTGCAGTTATGTTCTTCGGATGGGGAAAGGTGAGCAAAGGTTTTCACCTGGCCTCTACCTGGCTTACTATCGGAGGCGCTACTCTTTCTGCACTCTGGATACTGGTCGCCAACGCATGGATGCAATATCCGGCCGGCATGACATTCAACCCCGACTCGGTACGTAACGAGATGTCTGATTTCTGGGCTGTAGCCCTTTCACCTGTCGCCATCAACAAATTCCTGCACACCGTCTTATCAGGATGGATAGTCGGAGGCGTAGTGGTTACGGGTATCAGTTGCTGGTATTTATTGAAAAAGAAACATGTGGAATTTGCTCTGGCGAGCATCAAAGTAGGCGCCATATTCGGATTGGCGGCCTCCCTTCTGACCGTCTGGACAGGCGACGGTTCGGCTTACCAGGTAGCTCAGAAGCAGCCGATGAAACTTGCCGCTATGGAAGCTCTTTATCAGGGAGAAAGTAGCGCAGGACTGGTAGGCGTGGGTGTATTGAATCCTGCCAAGACCGGCTATAACGACAACGTCGAACCTTTCCTTTTCAAGATTGAACTGCCCAAAATGCTTTCATACTTCGCTGAACGCGACTTAAACGCTTATGTGCCGGGTATTACGAACCTTATTGAAGGAGGATACCAGACTGACGACGGGAAAACAGCCCTCTCGGCTCAGGAGAAAATAGAAAAAGGCAAACTTGCTATCCAGGCGCTTGCCGACTACCGGCAGGCAAAGAAAGACAAGAACGAGACTTCAGCCGCGGAAGCGCGCACCGTTCTGGATGATAACTTTGCATATTTCGGATATGGATATATCAAGAACCCGGCGGATCTGGTCCCACCGGTAGGACTTACTTTTTATTCTTTCCGCGTCATGGTCATACTCGGCGGTTTCTTTATCCTGCTTTTTATTGTCGCCGCAATACTGTCTTACAAGAATACGTTTGGGGGTAAGCGCTGGTTGCAATGGGTGTGCCTGTGGTCTATCCCGCTCGTTTATATCGCCAGTCAGGCCGGATGGGTGGTTGCCGAAGTAGGACGTCAGCCGTGGGCTATTCAGGACATCCTCCCCACGTCAGCCGCAGTGTCGCGCCTGGCCACTTCGTCGGTGCAACTGACATTCTTCCTGTTCCTCGCCCTGTTCACAGTACTGCTTATTGCTGAACTTGGGATTATGATCAAAACAATAAAGAAAGGCCCTGCCTCATCTGAAGAATAACTTTAAAAAACAAAGTCATGGACAGTACATATATATTATTGCAACATTACTGGTGGTTTCTGGTATCACTGCTGGGAGCTTTACTGGTTTTCCTGTTATTTGTTCAGGGAGGACAATCTTTGCTGTTTACGATAGGCAAAAACGAATTGCAGCAAAAAATGCTGCTCAATTCAACCGGCCGTAAATGGGAATTTACCTTTACCACGCTGGTGACCTTTGGCGGTGCATTTTTCGCCTCCTTCCCCTTATTTTATTCCACCAGCTTCGGCGGAGCTTACTGGGTCTGGATGCTGATACTGATATGTTTTGTGCTCCAGGCCGTGTCTTACGAATACCAGGCGAAAAAAGGAAATCTGTTAGGAAAGAAAACATATCAGGTATTCCTGATTATAAACGGTATACTGGCACCGGTATTAATCGGTACGGCAGTAGGCACCTTCTATAACGGAGCAGAGTTCTTTGTTGAAAAAGCTAATCTCACACACGTAGGCATGCCGGTCATTTCCAGTTGGGCGACGCCATTTCACGGACTTGAAGCCGCTTTGGTGCCCTGGAACCTGATGCTCGGGCTTGCCGTCTTCTTCCTTGCCCGTATATTGGGACTGCTCTATTTTATAAACAATATAGCAGATGAAGAGATACGGCAGCGCTCGCGTAAGCAATTACTTGTAGAGACCGTACTTTTCCTCGTCTTCTTCCTGTCGTTCCTTGTTCACCTGCTGCTCCAGAAGGGATATGCCGTTGACCCGGAAACGAAAAACGTGTTCATGCAGCCCAATAAATACCTTTTCAACCTGATTGAAATGCCATACGTACTTGTCATCCTGCTTGCCGGCGTGGTGTGCGTACTTTTCGGTATAATTAAATCCTTCTTATCGGCAACATGGAATAAGGGTATATGGTTTGCCGGAGCGGGCACGGTGTTTACGGTACTGGCCTTACTGCTTTGCGCCGGGTGGAATAACACGGCGTATTATCCTTCGAATGCCGACCTGCAAAGCTCGCTGACGATTGAAAACAGCAGTTCAAGTATTTTCACGCTGAAAACAATGAGTTATGTCTCTGTTTTGATCCCCTTCGTCCTGGCTTATATTTTCTATGCCTGGAGAGCATTGGATCTGCGCAAGATAGACCATGAAGAAATGACGCAAAACAAACACTTGTATTAAATAAATCTTTTCTTTTTCATGGAGAGAGGGAGGTTCGTGCAGTCTCTCTCTCTTTTTTTTAGTTCGCCCGGCATGGTTGACAACATACAAGCCCTTTAGGGCGCAGCACGGTGCAGATTCGGACGACCTGCCGCCACTACGCCGTTCACTCATATAACACCCTGGCGACGACGCCATATCAGATGCCGATATAAGTAAGGCCGTAGGCCTTAAAGGTCTGTAACCCCCTGCCTTTCAGGGCGCAACTCGGGGCATAGGCAGCATTCCATCTGCTGAACTGCGAAGCTGTTCAACAGGGGTGTGTTTTGCCGTGACTTTCGTATGGGAGATGCCTCATGACTCTCTGTTTGTAGCTTCCTGCCGGTGTGATTTGTCTCTCGCGGACTGATGTTTACGGGTTTATCGGATTACGGGTTAAAAGACTGGGACACAACAGACAGTGAGCGTCAGTAGCGATGGCGGAAATATGCGCGGGTTGGTTTGGTGAATATTTGTACCTATCTGAGGTCGGGAATGGTGAACTACTGGGGCGGGAATAGTGCGGCGGAGGTGAACTTCAGGGATGGTTTTGATGAGGGTATTAGGTTGATATACAGTAGCTTTGTCACGTAATTTAAAATTATTCAATATGAAACATCTTGGTTTTTTCCTCGTGGCGATGCTCATCGCCACTTCCGCCTGCAGCAGAGCAGGCGATCCTGAAGAAGGAGGCGTAACTATCGAAAAGGGACGTCTCGCCTTCATCCTTCCCGATGCCGGGAGGGCGGTTACTTATGCCGCCGGTGAAGGCGCCGAAAACGGCGCCGATAATGATCTCCTCGGCATTTACATGTTTGATGCGGATGATAAATTCATCAGCCGTACTACGCGTACCTACAGCGATGGTGAGTCGGTGAGCGGAGGGCGTAAGTTCACTGTCTCCGTCACCGGATCGGGAGAAAGACGGTTTGTCTTCGTCAAAGCTCCTGCCGGTTATACCCTGCCTTCCCTTACCGCAGGGTCGTCAACTGTCTCGGAAATGGCCGGCATCGTTACGCCGGCTTACACCGGTACGCCTCCGCTCACGGCTCCTTTTGTGATGTCTAACGCTCTGGCCAGCGATCAGCCATACGTAAAAGTAACGGATATCGAAAGCCAGACCAACGAGATCACCGTATCGCTCAAACGGCGTGTGGCAAGGTTTGACGTTATTGCAGAGGGTATCTCTATTACTAATGTGAGTATCTCCAACGCCGCTCCTACGGGTAAGGTGCTGGATCACAACATCACCGTGGCCGCTCCCAACGCAGGCGGACTTACTTATCAGATCGCGGGATCAGCTTTGGCTAACACCGGTAAGAGCTTCTACCTCTATCCGACTACACTTGGGGCAGGCAGTACGGGTACGGTTATTACCGTCACGGCTGAGGGCAAGACGTACTCAATCACCCTTTCAGGCGATCAGCCGGTAGACGCCAACAAGCTGTACCGGATAATCGTTACCCAGAGTGCAACAGACTCCAGCCTGAACTTTAAGCTTGTGGTAGCCGACTGGACTGACGCCAGTGACCTGCCCACCTTCGAAGAGGGAAGCGTCTCTCTGGGGTTCAATACAGTTGTTTCCTCCAGCCAGGGCGTTAGCACCAGCACCAACAGTGACGGTTACAGCATAGTGGATTATTCAGAAGCTACCGGCTCTGCATCCGTACAGTTGTATTATGTGAGTGCGACAGATGCCAAACCTGCCCTCGGCGAGATTGAGGCACTTCACGGTACGCATTCTGAAGCTATCGACGTCAGCATCAGCAACCCGGTACAGGTGAGTTACGCTGGCACCCCCGGCTACATGAGCACTGTCACTATCAGTCTGCCCAAAACGACCGTGCCCGTTGACCTCAGGGTCAGGCTCACAGGTACGACAGGTGATAAGGATTCCGTCAGCATCATAAGCGTGCCTGCTTACTACGACGAACGCTATCTTACCAACGAGCCGTACAAGCCGGTGCTTATTGGCGGAAGATACTGGGCGCCGGTTAATGTAGGCGCTACCGAACTGGGTGTGGCTACTGATATACCGGCGACCCTGGCGCAGGGCGGTTATTATTTCCAGTGGGGGCGCAATACTCCTCTGGCTCCCGAGACAGACGGAAATAGCCCGGGAACATTGTTGACAATATTGCCTGTCGCTCCTGTCACACCTGAAGATGCCGAAAATGATGCTACTTACACAAATAAACTTATTGGGGCCTCTAATAGTACACTCACGGGTGACTGGAC
>JAISBL010000117.1 GCA_031266215.1 Tannerellaceae bacterium
TGACAAGGGTTTGAGCATACTTACTATTCCTATCGTTACGGAATGATTTAGTAATGGTTCTCTGACCTAACTTGTCTTTTTAATGGCTTTTGGTGGCCGCGCTTAATCGTTGTGGATTCGCTGAAATCGCTGATAATCAATCAACTTATACCGTTTCTTACAATTTTGCTTTTTGGTTCATTATTTTTCAGAAAAACATACATCTTTTGACGTGAAGTACACATCTTTCGATGAGAACAGGCCTCCTTTCAGTGAAAAGAGGCCTGTTCCCGGCGGAAAGTAAGTGTATTAATTTTTATCTTTGCCACGTTTAACGAAATGAAAAAAGACATGAATAGACTGATACTGTGTGTGTTCTCAGGATGCCTTACGCTGTTGGCAACCGCTCAGAAAGCGCCGAAATGGATGGATAAATCAAGGAAAGCAGTCCTTACAGTAACCACTTTTGACAGGAATAACAATAAGATCAACTCTACCGGCGGGTTCTTCGTGACCGAAACAGGCGAAGCTCTTTCGGCCTACTCGCTCTTCAACGGGGCCGCCAGGGCGACAGTTACCGATATTGATGGAAAAACCTACGCTGTAACGTCAATAATCGGCGCCGACGATTTATACGACGTCATACGGTTCAGGGTTTCCGTACCGAAGAAAGTCCCCTTCCTCCCACTGGCCGGCGACCCGGTCCCGGAAGGTACGCAGGTCTTCATGCTTCCTTACGAAGGAACATTCAAACAGGGCGGCGTGACGGAGGTAAGTAAGCTGAAAGACCCTTACAGCTATTACAAACTGTCAATCCCGATAGAAAAAGAACAGGCCAATTCTCCGCTCCTTCTCCCGGACGGAAAAGTGTTTGCCCTGGCGCAGGAAGACGCCTCGGGAAAGAAAGACCATTCTTACGGCGTATCCGCCACATACGTCGGCTCCCTGACGATGTCTACGGCCGATGCGTTCAACACCGTTTACTCCCGGATAGGCATACGCAAAGTATGGCCGGCGGACGTAGAGCAGGCTGCCGTCTCGCTCTTCCTGCAGGCCGGTACCCAGGATGCGCCGGCCTATCTGGAGACCCTGAACGACTTCATCGCCACCTTCCCCAACGCCGCAGACGGATACATGAACCGGGCCTCGCATTATGTCAACAAACGCGCCGAGCTGTCTCCGGAGGCCGGCGGACAATCAGATTGCCTTAATCTGGCGTCGGCAGATATACAAAAAGCTGTCCGGCTGAATCCCAATAAGGGGGAAGTTTATTATAACCAGGCTAAACTGATATACACAGTCGCCGTAAGCGATACGACTGTGACCGACAGCAACTGGAATATTGCCGCCGCACTGCATGCAATACGCAATGCCATCGAGACGGAAGACCTGCCGGCATACAGCGAACTGGAAGGCGATATATACTTCTTTATGAATTTGTACCCGTCGGCGTACGAGTCGTACATGAGGGTGAATGAGGGCCCTTCGGCATCCGCCGACTCGTACTATCTGGCGGCTAAATCGCTGGAAAACATCCCCGGCGCTCAAATCAGCGACATCATCGCCCTGATAGACAGCTCCATCGTCAGGATGGGAACTCCCATTCCCCCGCAGGCTGCGCCATACGTGCTGGAACGGGTAGAGTATAAAACGCAGTTGTCTCTGTATGCGGAAGCCGTTGAAGATTATAACCTGTATTATTCGCTGGCGGACGGTAAAGTGAACGACTCCTTCTACTTCTTCCGCGAGCAGGCCCGACTGCAGTCCGGCGACAGCGAAGGAGCGTTGCAGGACATCAGGGAAGCAATATCCATGAACCCGCAGTCGCCCGACTATTACGCCGAAGAGGCCGCCATACTCGTGCGCATACAAAACTACAGCGAAGCGCTCGCCAGCGTACAAAAAGCCTTGGACCTGGCGCCCGACTTCGCCGCCTGCTACCGCATCCGCGGCATATGCTTTGTGCGCGGAGAGAAAAAACCCGAAGCATGCGAGGCCTTCAATAAAGCCCTCGAACTCGGCGACCCTCTAGTAGCCCGCCTTATCCGCGAACACTGCCGCTAGTCTGCCGGGTAAACGACTCCCAACTGACGGCGCACTTCGTCAATAATCTCTAAAGTAATCAGGGAATTGTGGTGCGAATTAACTTCCGACTCCCGCCTGCCGGCGAGAACAAGGTTTATAAATTCGGCTATTTCGTAGTAGTATTCATCCCGGGTGGCCGGCGCGCTTATATCCTGTACTTCGGGCCGGGGCCCTTTGCCCGACGCGGCCTGCAGGCGTGGCGTGTAAGTTACGCTGCCTATTGTATTGATGCGGTCTAAGGTGAGCAGACCGTCTTCTCCCTGTATCTCTGTGGGCAGTGACGAGTTGGCTATCTTGGAATACAGCGTCGTGGCGTTCATCCCCCCCCCGTATGTGAAGTTAACCGCTCCCTGTCCGTCTACGCCTGATGACAGCATGACGCCCGACGCGTCTATCTTCAGCGGCCGCCCGAAGAGAACAACCATCGGATAAACCGTATAAATGCCAATATCCATCATGGCGCCATTGGAATATTCGGGTTTAAAGGCGTTCAGCGTCACCCCCTCCCTGTATTTGTCGTACCGGGAAGAGTACTGGCAGTAGGAGGCAAAATAACGGCGCACCGTGCCTATCCGTCCAATGTTATCCCTCAATGCGAGGAAATTAGGCGTGAGCGTAGGCTTCATCGCTTCCATAAGGGCGACGTTATACGTCTGCGAGGCGGCGATCATCTCCCTGGCTTCCCTGGCATTGGAGGCTAAGGGTTTTTCGCAGAGTACATGCTTGCCGTGCCGCATGCACAGGATGCTTTGCGAGGCGTGAAGGAAGTTGGGTGAAGCAATGTAAACGGCATCCACAAGCTTACTTTTAGCCATCTCTTCGAGTGAGGTGAACGTATGTGGAATGCCATGCCTGGCGGCGAACGCCTCCGCCGTCTGTTGGGTGCGCGAGTATACGGCGGACAGTTCGAAGCGCTCGTCCTGCCTGGCCCCTGCAATCACCCAGTCGGTTATAAAGTTGGTGCCTGCCACACCAAATCTTAATCTGCTCATATATTATATGTTTAAAAGGCGGATAATTCTTTGTACACCCTCTGTATAGGCAGTCCCATTACGTTGTAGAACGAGCCTTCTATTCCTTCTACCGCCACGTACCCGATCCATTCCTGTATGCCGTATGCGCCGGCTTTGTCGTACGGATGGTAGTTGTCTACGTAGTATTCAATATCTTCTTCCTTCACAGTGGCGAAGCGGACGTTTGATGAGACGGAGAAAGACCTGGCTTTCAGGCGGCTTGCGAGGCATACTCCTGTTATTACCTGATGGGTGCGGCCCGAAAGAAGTCGAAGCATACCGACGGCCTCGTCTCTGCCGGCAGGTTTCCCCAGTATGGTGTTATCGATGCTTACTATGGTGTCGGCCGTGATCAGCAGTTCGTTATCTTTTAGCGACGGGAAGTATGCCTCCATCTTTTTCGCAGCCACATATAGAGGTATGTCTTCGTTTTCAAGCGAAGGGGGATACGACTCATCCACACCGGGCATTACCCTGACCTCGAACGGTATGCCCAGACCGGCCATCAGTTCTCTGCGCCGCGGAGAGTTTGACCCTAATATTACATTATATATTATATGTAGATTGCCGGACATGAATTACCATCCGAAAGCGTCGTCGCCCATCCATACGCCCTGCGCTTTCAGGGTCTGTTCAATCACGTCGCGGGCGACGCCTTCTCCCCCTTTCCGGGGTGAGATATAGCGGGCTATCTGCTTTATCTCCGGCACAGCGTCGGCCGGCGCTACCGGCAGTCCTACGGTAGACATTATATCGTAGTCGGGGAGGTCGTCCCCGGCGTATAAGACCTCGTCGTCAGAAAGTCCCGTCTTTGCCATGAAGTCATTGTAGTCTTTCATCTTAGCAAAGCTGCGCTGGTAGATATGTTCCACTCCCAGACTGGCAAAGCGTATCCTGACGGCATCGGTATAGCCTCCTGTGATTATTCCTACCTGGTATCCTTTTTTAACGGCGAAATGGATGGCGTACCCATCCTTGGTGCTTACCGTGCGCATCGGTTCTCCGTTGGGGTGAAGGGCGATGATCTCGGTCGAGAGCACGCCGTCCACGTCAAACAGGAAGGCTTTTATCTTTGTCAGGTCGTAACTGATACTACTCATTGCTGTATTTTTCCTTATATATATTTTGACTCAGTAGTTTATAAATGGTCTGCATGGATGGTTCATTGGCCAGCATGCCGAGGTGCCCGCCCATTATGTCTTTGTCGAAGCGCACGGCCGGGCCGGTCTGCGCCTCGATGGGCGTGAGGTCGTTTATCTTGCCTGCCGTTTCGCTTATCAGCGGCAGCATTACGTTGTATGGTATGCCCTGTTCTTCCAGCAGCCTGGCGGCCAGCGTGTACATGTGGTTGGAGAAGTTGCAGGCAAAGACGGCCGCCAGGTGGATGTGCCTGCGTTTTTCGGAGTCTGTCTCCTGTGCGTTACCCGACAGGGCGATGGCTATCTTTTTCAGCATCTTCATGTCTTCAGGGTTGTGCACTTCCAGAAAGATGGGCGTACCGTCGAGGTGCACCCGGCGTTTCCTGGTAAATGTCTGCAGGGGGTAAAACACCCCGTACCTCCGGGCATGTCCCTCGAAAACGCTCATCGGGACGCTGCCGGCCGTGTGCACCCACAGGCCGTTATTGGGTTTTACGCGTGAGATGACTTCAGGCAGCGCTGCATCTTTCAGCGAGAATATGTATAAATCTCCGTCTGTTATTATTTCATTAAGGTTGCTGGTCCAGGGGCAGTTAACTTTTTTCGCAAGCGCTTCGGCGTTGCTGTCGGTACGGCTGTATACCTGTACGATGGTCATACCCACACGCTGCATTTCCAGTGACACACAGCCTGCCAGGTTACCTGCGCCTATAAATACGATTTTCATCCTTTAGTCCTTGTTTTGTTATTCTTGTGGCGCCGGTGTGGAAAAAGTCCCGGTGTGCACCCTTTCCCATTGCAGGCGTGATTCGTCAAACGGTTTGTTTTCCTGCGCCTTATGACCGATGCCTATTACAGACAGTATTTCCGTATGATACGGTATATTGAGCAATTCGCGCACGTATTGGGCCGTATCGGAGCCGTCGGCCCTCTGCCTGCCCCGTATCTGGCACCAGCAACTGCCCAGTCCGAGGTCTTCGGCCTGCAACTGCATAATGACAGAGGCTATGGAGGCGTCTTCTATCCAGGCTTCGCTCTCCATCACACCGGCGCATACTACGATAGCCAGGGGGCAGCCTTCGAGGAACTTCGCTCCCTGCGGCTTACATTCGGAGAGTTTACAGAGCATTTCTTTATCTTCCACTACAACGAACCGCCACGGGGTGCTGCGCTTTGACGAAGGTGACATAAGTGCAGCTTTCAGTATCATTTCCACCTGCTCCGGTGCAAGGAGTTCGCCGGTAAACTTACGCGTGCTTCTTCTGGTCTTTACCAGTTCCGAAAAGCTATTCATAACTATCAGTCAATCTTATATGGTTTATTATTGTTTCAACAATTGCGCCGCAAAGATAAAACATTCTGCTAAAAAAAATCATTGTACAAATTCCATATTGCAACGGAACAGCCGGCGGGCGGCAAAGCCGTCCCGGGGCGGACGCAGGTCGTACCGGCTACCTGCTGCATTACTTTTTATAAGACGTACGGGGGTGTTTTTACGGAAAATATATTTTACTTTACACGCCGAAAGCATCAATGTTGAGTAAAATCATTATTAATCTTTAAATCAATAGTAAAAATGAAAATCAGAGCACTATTCCCGGTACTTTTTATGGGAGCGCTCCTTCTGTCGTGCACAGCCGGGCAGAAGGAAGGGGAACGCCGGTCCGTACTCGTTGCCAACGACGGGCGGATTGACGAAATTATTGCAGGCATGACACTTGAAGAAAAGGTCGCCATGCTGCATGGGAAAAACATGTTTACCTCGGAAGGTATTCCGAGGCTTGACATCCCGGACATGGTCTATGCCGACGGGCCTTTCGGCATACGCGAAGAGATGGAGGCTCATTCGTGGAATTCGCTGGGGCTGAGCAACGACTCTTCCACCTTCTTCCCCACCGGATCGGCCCTTGCCGCCACGTGGAGCCGGGAACTGGCTTATGCCTACGGACAGGGTATGGCGCGTGAGGCGCGACTGAGGGGTAAAGACATGATCCTGGGGCCGGCTATCAACATTCAGCGCCTCCCTACCGGCGGGCGTACTTATGAATACCTGAGCGAAGACCCCCTGCTGAGCGCTTCCCTCTCGGTAGGTTACACCCTGGGAGTGCAGGACAATGGGGTGGCGGTGTGCCTTAAACACTTCGCACTTAACAACCAGGAACTGAACCGCGGCCGGGTGGACGTGATCGTCAGTCCGCGCGCGATGCGCGAGATTTACCTGCCGCCTTTCGAGGCCGCTGTCAAAGAGGCTGACGCTTTTGGCGTAATGGCTGCGTATAATAAGGTGGGAGGCTTCTGGTGCTCTGAGAACGACATGCTGCAAAACCGTATCCTCCGTGACGAATGGGGCTTCAAAGGTCTGATCATATCCGACTGGGGCGGTACGCATAGTACGGTGAACGCCGCGCTCTACGGCCTCGACGTCGAGATGCCCGGCAGCCGCTTCTTCGGACAGGCGTTGCTGGATTCCGTACAGGCCGGCGTGGTCCCGGTTGAGGTGATAGATAAGAAGGTGAAGAATATACTGAGGGTGCGCTTCGCCATCGACCCCATACCGCCCGAACAGGCTAACGCCACGATGACGGCAAAGCCTGAGCAGGCCGCAATAGCTTACGACGTGGCTGCCAAATCTGTCGTGCTGCTGAAGAATGAGGCTTCGCTGCTCCCGCTGGACCTGAACAAGTACGGTAAGATCGCCGTCATCGGCGAGAATGCGGTAAGGACGATGGCTCTGGGCGGCGTTGGCGCCGGCGTTAAGGCTTATAACGAGATCACGCCCCTTCAGGGACTTGAATCCAGGATAGGCGGCCGGGCCGAGATTGTCTACGCCCAGGGTTATATGGGTTATACCAAACAGGAGCGTGAGAACCGGAGGGATCGCCCTTCGCCATACCGTGACGCCGACGCCACCCTGATGGCCGAAGCTGTTAAGGTTGCCGCCGAAGCTGACATAGTGCTGTTTATCGGGGGCGATAACCGCGAGGTTCAGACCGAAGGCAGCGACCGCAGCGCCATCACCCTGCCATCGGGGCAGGACCAGCTTATAGAAGCCCTGGCGGCCGCCAATCCGAACCTTGTATCGGTATTTGTCACCGGCGCTCCGCTCGACCTTAGTATTGCCGAAAGCCATTCGCCGGCCATGCTCGTATCATGGTTCAACGGTTCGGAGGCCGGGCATGCCCTTGCCGACGTCCTGTTAGGCGTTATATCGCCTTCGGGCAAACTTCCTTTTACTTTCCCCGTAAAGCTTGAAGACTCGCCGGCTTATGTCCTGGGTACGTACCCGCAGACGCCTCCGCCGATGAACAGGGGCGACGTTTTTGTAGACCTGGTGCAGAACAGGGCTTCCGCCGCAGTGGACGACGAACGCAACAGGGCTTATTACTCCGAAGATCTTCTGGTGGGCTACCGCTGGTTCGACACGCGCGACGTAGCTCCCCTCTATCCCTTCGGGCATGGCCTTTCGTATACGACCTTTGAGTATGCCGGCCTGACGGCGTCTAAGGAGAAATACAAGGCGGGCGATGATATAAGCGTGACCTTTGAACTGAAGAACAGCGGCAATGCCGACGCCGACGAGGTGGTGCAGCTTTACGTCGGCCGTACGGGGTCGTCGGTGGAATGGCCGCTCAGGGAGCTGAAAGCCTTCAGCCGCCTGAGCCTCAAAGCCGGGGAAAGCCGCATGGTAACGCTGACGTTCCCCGTCAGCCAGCTCCGCTACTGGGATGAAGAGGCTTACGGATGGGCCCTGGAAAGTTCAGGGATAGACCTCTTCGTGGGCAGCTCCAGCAGGGATATACGCCTCACCGGGCGCGTAAGTATATGAGGTTTCGCTGCTTCTGTATACGCAGACCGCTTTTTTTACGTTAAATAAGAACGGCGCGGTATGAATGCCGCGCCGTTCTCATGTCAGATAAAACAGGTTAGGAATGATGAAGAATATTCGCGTTATGGTGGCGGCTGCGTTGCTGCTTGTGTGTGGTCCTGCCGGGATACTGGGGCAGGGCGGACTTATCAGGATAACAGGATATGTGCGCGACGGCGACGGGAACCCGATCGACCTGGTAGTCGTACAGGTGAAAAACACCCTCACCGTCGCTATGACCGACCATAACGGATATTACTCGCTACGGACAGCCCCGGCCGACTCGCTCTCTCTGCTCTACTCGCTCATTGGATACAACAAGGCTGAACGCATCATCCCCTCGGCGCGCCAGGACATACGGCTGAACGTGCAGATGAACATCGCGTCGATTTCGCTGGGCGAAGTCTCCATCACCGCCGCACGCCGGCAGATCAGTACTATGGAGCATGTAGACGCCGACAGGATAAAGCTGATACCCGACCCTTCGGGCGGGAGCATCGAGAGCCTGGTGGTTACCTACGCCGGCGTTTCGTCGGCTAACGAACTAAGTTCGCAATACTCTGTGCGCGGGGGCAGTTTCGACGAGAACATTGTCTATGTAAACGGTCTGGAAGTCTTCCGCCCCCTTCTCATACGCTCAGGGCAGCAGGAGGGGCTGAGCTTTGTCAACCCCGACCTTACCGGGTCTGTCAGTTTTGCCGCCGGAGGCTTCGGGGCGCGTTACGGGGATAAGATGAGCTCCGTACTCGACATCGCCTACAAGAAGCCCCGCGCCACGGAAGGCTCCGTGTCGGCCAGCCTGCTGGGGGTAAACGCCTATGTGGGGGGCTCAGCCGGACGGTTCACGCACGTGACCGGATTGCGTTACAAGACTTCGCGCTCGCTGCTTGGAACTCTTGACACCAACGCCGAGTATGACCCTGTCTTCCTGGACCTGCAAACTTACATGACCTTCGCCATAGCGCCCGGACTGGAGGTTAACTTCCTCGGTAACGCGGCGTCAAACAGCTTCCGCTTTATTCCCCGCAGCCGCTCCACTTCCTTCGGGACTGAGAAGAACGCTGTCGGTTTCAATGTGGACTTCAACGGGCGTGAGCAGGACAACTTCCGTACGCTCTTCGGCGCCCTCACCCTTAAGTACAACCCCTCCGAACGCATCGAAACGGGCCTGCAGTTCTCGGCCTTCAACAGCGAAGAAGAGGAGAGCTACGACATCACCGGCTCTTACCTCATAGGAGAGACAAGCGAGGACGGGACGGTGGGATCGGGGCATCCGCTGGAGGTGGGCGTCTATCACGAGCACGCCCGCAACCGCCTGCGGGCTACGGTAATGAACGCCGGGCATTACGGCTCCTTCCGCTCCGAGGGTAACACGCTGGCATGGGGCCTCACGATGCAGGCGGAAATCGTCGGAGACAGGATAAACGAGTGGGAGATGCGCGACTCGGCCGGGTATTCGCTCCCCCGGCGGGATGACGGACTGCACGTCATATCAAACCTCTATTCCGCCAACCGTATAACCAGCCGCAGGTTCTCGGCCTACGCCGAAGACGTATTCAAATTTCGCTCCCGGCAGGGACTGTTTACCCTCACGGCGGGTGTGCGCGGCAGTTACTGGACGTACAGCAGGGAGTTCATCTTCAGTCCGCGGGCTTCGCTGGGGTTTATTCCCAACTTCAATCAGAACCTCACCTTCCGTCTTGCCACCGGCCTGTATTACCAGCCCCCCTTCTACAAGGAACTGAGGCGTGTGACTCAGGACGGGGCCGGCAACAGCGTCGTGGAGCTTAACCGTGACCTGCTCTCGCAACGCTCCATACACATTATCGCCGGGGGCGATTACGTCTTCAGGGTAGACAACCGCAACTTCCGCCTCAGCGCCGAGGCTTACTACAAGAAGCTCGACAACCTCAACCCTTACACCGTGGATAACGTCAAGATAAGGTACTACGGCGAGAACTGCGCCACGGGATATGCGGCAGGCCTCGACGTGAAGCTCTTCGGCGAGTTTGTCCCCGGCGTAGACTCATGGCTCAGCATCTCGCTCATGAAAGCCCGGCAGACGATACGCAACCAGACCGTCGCGCCGCTGCCCAACAGTCCCGGATACAGCCTCTCGCTCTTCTTTCAGGATTACTTCCCCGGCTATGACCGCGTCAGGCTCAACCTGCGCGGGATGCTCTCGGGCAGGCTGCCCGTAACCGCTCCGCGCCAGGGGTATGAGAATGGTTACTACCAGACCACGCCCTACCGCAGGTTAGATGCAGGGATGTCTTACCGCCTTACCGGCGGGTCGGGCAGGGGCCTGCCGGGCTATCTTAAAAACCTGTGGATAGGAGTCGATGTGTTTAACCTGCTTGATATATCAAACGTCAGTTCGTACCTGTGGATAACCGACGTACACGACCGGCAGTTCGCCGTGCCCAATTACCTTACCGGCCGCCGGCTCAACTTTCGCCTGATAGCCGAGTTTTAATTCCATACGCAACTTATACCCGTCATTATGATAAAGATATTTACATCCGGCCAGATAAAGGAGCTAGACCGGTACACCATCGAGAACGAGCCAATACGCGAGGAAGACCTCGTAGAGCGGGCGGCAAACGCTTTCGCCTGCGAATTTGCACGCCGGTACGGCAGGCAGCGCCGGGTGGCAGTCTTCGCCGGACAGGGCAATAACGGGGCCGACGCCCTCGCTGTAGCCCGCCTTCTCAGTGAAGACCACCTCTTTGCGCGCGTAGAGACATTCCTCTTCAACCCTCCCGCAGGCAGCCTCTCCGAAGCCGCGGCCATCAACCGGCAACGTCTCATGGCCTCCGCCGGCTCAGCCTTTACCGAAGTGAGCTCCCACTTCTCGCCGCCGCCGCTCGAAGCGGGAGATATAGTGGTGGACGGGCTCTTCGGCTCCGGCCTCAACCGTCCGCTCACGGGAGGTTTTGCCGCCGTAGCTACATACATCAACCGCTCGCCGGCTACCGTCGTATCCATAGACCTGCCTTCGGGGCTTTTCGGCGAAGACAACAGCCATAACACCCCCGACACCATCATCCGCGCCGACCTGACGCTCACCTTCTGCTTTCCCAGGCTGGCCTTTCTCCTGCCCGGTGCCGATGTCTTTACCGGCGTGTGGAAGACGCTCGACATCGGCCTACACCCCGAAGCCATCGCTTCCACGCCCACGCCGTACATGTTTATCAGCGAAGAAGACGCTTCGGCGGCCCTTCGCCCGCGCGGGAAGTTCGCCCACAAAGGCGACTTCGGCCACGCCCTGCTTGTGGCCGGAAGCCGTGGAAAGATGGGGGCCGCACTGCTTGCCGCCAGGGCATGTATGCGTGCAGGGGCCGGACTGCTGACGGCGCACGTCCCCGCCTGCGGTGAGGTTATAATGCAAACCGCATGCCCCGAAGCCATGCTCAGCCTCGACCATGACCCCGGCTGCGTAACCTCTCCGCCCCCGCCGGCGGGATATACGGCCGCAGGCGTCGGCCCGGGCCTTGGCCGGTCTTCCGGGTCGGCAGCAGCCCTGAAGTCCCTCCTGACGGAAGCCGCCGGCCGGCCGCTTGTCATAGACGCCGACGCCCTCAACCTCATTGCCGCAGACGCCGGCCTGATGCAACTCATACCTCACGGCGCCATACTGACGCCCCATGTCAGAGAATTTGACCGCCTGTCGGGCGAGGCTCCCCCCACCCCGTACCATCGCCTGATTCTGGCGCAGGACTTTGCCCGCCGGCACTCGCTCTTCATCATACTCAAAGGCGCCTACACAGCCATCTGCACGCCGGAGGGCGAAGTCATTTTCAACAGCAGCGGCAATCCCGGCATGGCCACAGCCGGCAGCGGCGACGTCCTTACAGGCGTCATCCTCGGCCTGCTCGCCTCCGGCCATCCACCTCGCGAAGCCGCCATCCTGGGCGTCTTCATCCACGGCCTGGCCGGCGACCTGTCCGCACTCCGGCAGTCGGAAGAGAGCCTCACCGCCGGCGACATAACAGAAGACATAGGCCGCGCCTACCGCCATACGCGATCAGAGGACTAAACCCAAAACCGCGCCGCCACCCGTCGCCGCCACCCGTCGCTACCGCCCTACACGGGGCCGGCCGCGACGGCGCCGGACTTACTCGGACGGGAGGATGCTGTGCACCATCGCGGCGTAACGCTGTCCGAGGGTGGTGATGCCTTCTACACTGAAATGCGCTGCATCCTGAGACGTCAGACCGTCGGACTGCACCACGTAGAGGTTTGAAATGCTGCCGCTCCCGGCTATGCGGTTCAACTCCGCGTTAAACGCACTGTAACTGGCATCACTGCTTGTACCCTGCACTACTTCGCCGGCCACAAACGGCAGGCCGGGAATGCCCAGGTCGGTGCGCAGGGCGGTCGTCAGGGTCTTGAGCTTCCCTTCGTACTGGGAGAGCAGGGATGATCCGGAGTCACTCTCACCCTGATGCCATATCACGCCGCGTATCGTACCGCCGCTCATCAACGCTGCCGACTTCACGGCCGTTATGGCTTTTGAATAGTAACCTGTACTGCTACCCGGCAGGAAGTCGGCTATTGGCTTCCCTCCCCATGCGGCCAGCACAATAGCCACCTTACGGCCGGGATAATAATTGACCATATCGAGCAGGAAGCCATAGTGCACGCCTATTCTGCCATCCTGCCGGTCTCCCAGCACGTTATAGGCGGAGATGGGGTTTGACGGAACCGCCCAACTGTCACTTGTGTGATTGTATACGTAGGCGTTGCTGATTGCCGCATAGTCGGCGCCGGTGCTTGTCGTCCACCCTACCATATTCGACTGCCCCATGCAGAGATATATGTCTGTTTGCGGGGCCGGCTGAAATACGGTAGCAAATTCCTCGTCGGCATCAGTCCAGTCTGCTATCGTGATGTTGAACGCCTGTTTACTCTGGCTGACGGTTAGACGGTAAAGCCTGTTGGCCTCTATCGCAATATCCACGCCCGTCATTACGGTGAACGTCTTCTCAACACTGCTGCTGTTATGCCTCGTGCGTATCTTTATACCCGTACCCGCGCCGTCGGC
>JAISBL010000057.1 GCA_031266215.1 Tannerellaceae bacterium
CCCGACGGTTGGAAGGTTCCTACCTGGACAGAGACCAAGTCTCTCACAGACGATTATGGTAATGCTGTGTATGTCAACAGCACTACTGATAAAAGGATCCGGTTTAACGGCGATAACCAAGGTGAGTACCTTTATATTGTGCCAAGAGGATTTTATTCTACAAAAACGTTTGGCAGTGCTAATGCATCCCTATGGGCGAGCACCGCTTACAGTACCGACGCGGAACTCATCCTTCTTATGGTGGGCTCAAAGGCAGGCTATGTAGGAGGAGTTTCGCGGACCTGGGCTTTGCCGGTACGCTGCATCCAACAATAATATAAAAACCAATTTGGAGTAATTCCCAGGGCCTTCCTTAGCATGTGAAGATATGCGTTTTTCAGGGCGGGCGTCTTTTCTACCGAGGGAATCCGGTGAAAGACGCCCGCTGCTCTTTTGCCGCCATGCCTCTTGTTGTGCAGTCTTTAAGACTTTAAGTCTTTAAGTCTTAAAGTTCTTAGGGCCTTAATGTGAGTAATTCGAACAAGCCGAAGCACGGGGGGATAAAAAACACCCCGGTTGAACAGCTTCGCAGTTCTGCAGGTGTGGGGATGCTATACCCCGAGCTGCGCCCTGAAGGGCTTGCACGGGGCTATCGACCTTTAAGGCCTACGGCCTTTCCTGCATCGTGGCGTTACATGGCGTGGCCCGGCAGAACGCGGCCTCAGGTATGGCGGTTTCGCATTGAATTGCACAGTAGAAACCCTGTGCGCCTGACTTTCTTACATCTCACGTCAATAACTTAAGAAGCGTTCTTAAGTACGCTTAAGAGATGCTCTTAAGTATGCGACCTAACCGTTCGGTCTTATAAGACCGAACGGCTCACCCTTAGAAGACCGAACCGTTCACCCTTAGAAGACCGAATCGCTCACCCTTAGAAGACCGAACCGCTCACCCTTAGAAGACCGAACTGCTCACCCTTAGAAGACAAAACCGTTCACCCTTAGAAGACCGAACCGCTCACCCTTAGAAGACCGAACTGTTCACCCTTAGAAGACCGAACAGTTCACCCTTATGGGACAGAAGCGTTCTGCATTATGCGACAGAGGTGTTCTGTCCAGTGCGACAGAGGTGGTCTAACCTATGCGTTAGAAGTGTTCTAACCTATGCGTTAGAAGTGTTCTAACCTATGCGTTAGAGACGTTCTGACTTATAACGATTGAAAGAGGTGTTTCGCTCTGATCATGCCGCGCAAAGATAGCAAAAAACCAGTAGCTTTGCGGCTTATAATACATACCCCTATGAATGACAGGAGCCGGACTATACGTCTGAAAGAAACCTCATCTACCAACATTTACCTCAGCCGGTTACTCGACGTAGAGCCGCTGGCAGAAGGGACGCTCGTAGTAGCCGAATCGCAGACGGCCGGACGCGGCCAGCAGGGCTCCGCATGGGAGTCGGCCCCTGGCGAGAACCTCACCTTCAGTATCCTCCTGCGCCCTGCGGACTTCCCCGCCATACGGCAGTTCGGCATCTCTCAGGTCGTCTCCCTTGCAGTGAAAGAGACCCTCGACGTCTTCGCCGGGGACATATCCGTAAAATGGCCGAACGACATCTACTGGCGCGACAGAAAGATATGCGGCATACTGATAGAAAACAGCGTACTGGGACAGAATATACAAACCTCGGTCATCGGCGTCGGCCTGAACCTGAATCAGACGCTATTCACCGGCGATGCCCCGAACCCTGTCTCGCTCCGCCAGATCACGGGCGAGATATGCGACAGGGAAGCGATACTTTCACGCCTTGTAGGCAATCTGTTTTCCGGATACTCCATGCTGACGGGCGGACAAGAGTCTGTGATTGCCAACGCCTATAAGTCCGCGCTCTATCGCGGCGCCGGGGAGTTCTTCATGTACCGCGACGCCGGCGGCCTCTTTGAAGCCTGCATACATGACGTAGAGCCGTCGGGGCACCTTGTCCTGCAATTGCGAAACGGCGCTTTTCGCCGCTATGCCTTCAAAGAAGTATCTTATGCCTGATCTTAGCCCGTCAGAGTGTATGAGGGTATTACATGCACAAAAGCCGCCGGCAGCGGCCTGCTATTACAGGTATTGGGAAATCATGTGGTTATTACCGACTAATCTGACGAAGTACACGCCCTGCAGGGTCAGGAGAGTAATCTGTTACTCCCGGCAGTCTTTATTGTTTTTCTGCGCTTCTTTTTGTTTAAACATATCTCTTAAATCCTGTTCGATTCCTTTCATTAGTTCATCTCTTGTAATTCCCTCGTAAAAATCTTCCGGCAAATCATCCTCCTGTTTTGCTAAGGCAGGCGTGTCGTTTTTGTCCCTTTGGATAACTGCCTTTTCTGTTTTTGCCTTTTTCATATTGTTGCGTAACTCCGTCGAACTGATCATTACCATAGTCGTATAAGTTTTATGTTCATTGATGACGGGCCAAAGATAATATATTCCCTGCCACCGGCGTGGCCGCAGGGTCAGAAGGGGTAACCTATGGCAAGGTGGAAGCCGAGGGCGTCGCTGAAGCGGGGTATGTTGTAGTAGCCGCTACGGCCGGTGTCGTAGGGGAGGTGGAGGCCGACTCCCACGTCGAAACGGACGACAAGGAAGTCGAGGTCGTACCGCAGTCCGGCCCCCGCATCCAGCGCCATGTCGAGGAAGAAGCGGCGCGGACTGAATGAGCCGCCCGGACGGCTGGCGTCTTCGCGTACGAGCCACAAGCCGCCCCAGTCGGCGAAGACAGCCCCGTAGAGGTCCCCAAGGATGCGGAAACGGTACTCAAGGTTGGCCTCCAGCTTGAGGTCGCCCGTCTGGTCGATATAAGCGTATTTGTTCTCCTCCGGGTCCTGCGGACGGAAGCGCCCCGGGCCTATCGAACGTATTGAGAATGCCCTCAGACTGGAGGCTCCGCCGAGATAGAACTGTTCGCTGAAAGGTGCATAAAGGGCGTTGCCGTAGCTGAAGATGCCCCCCGCCATCAGGCGTCCGACTATGCGGTTGTTACGGTCGAGACGATAGTTGTAGCGCACCTCGGCGGTAACCTTAAGAAACTGCGCGAAGGGATTGTCGAAAAGCTTCTTCCCCTGCCTGTTCCAACCCTGGCCGGCCAGAGCGTAGAAGGCCGAAAGGAAGTTGCCGGCCTCGGTCAGCGACACCTCCCACCATATGTGATGCCGCTGCCTCGCGACCGACGAGTCGTCAAAGGTGTAGGCATATCCAAAGGCGGGTATGAACTGATCGGCCAGGCTCATGAACAATACGGGGTTGAGCGAGGCTATCTCATCAAATTCCGCCGTGGTAGACTGTAGCCGGTTATACGTCAGCTTCAACGGCGTGAAGGAATGATGGTGGAACGCCGAGGGCTGGAACTCATACGCCACCGAGGCGCCCATAGAGATCATGCGGAAGAAGCGCGCCCGGTTCAGCAGGCTGGTGTAGAGGCTGAAAGCCGTATGCGTGGGATAGAGCAGGCCCCGGTGCGAAAAGCCCGGAAGCGAGGCGAAGGGTAGCGTCAGCGTAGCGCTCGCCCCGGCTTCGTAACTGTTAAGGCCGGCGCGATCGCGCCCGGTCTGCCATTCGTAAGAACCTTTGACCTGAGCCCTGAAGACCTCTCCCCCCCCGAAGAGGTTACGGCGCGTGAGGCTGAAGATAGCGCCCGGCCCGCGCAGGTTATTTGTCTTGTCGGTCACGTTAAGCTCCAGTTCGCCGTCGAGCGGAAGGTCGTACACTGTATTGAGGCGCATATCCAGGATGTCGTTGCCCCGCGAGGTGTCGCGGGGAGTGAACAGCGCCTCGGTGTACCGGAAGACGTCAAGGTTGGATAGCGCCGTCTGGGTGTTCTGCTGGCGGTCCTCCGAGTAAATATCCCCTTCGCGCAGCATGATGCGTTCATAGATGACGCCGGGGCGGACGCGCAGTCTGCCTTCGTAATGCACCGTGAGGTCTTTGTATACGACCGAGTCCGACGGCGGCTCGTTATTATAACCGTATAACCAGACCGAGCGCCGGCCTGTACGGTAGGGCATGAGCGCCGAAGGAGGCAGCCCCGGCTTTCGTCCGACGCGCAACTGCACCCTGCCGGGCGAGAGCAGCGTGTCGGCCAGATAGACCGTGTACTCGGGGCGGTGATAATAAAAGCCATGCCGGCGGAGGAGCGAAGACATACGCTGTCGCTCCGCCTCCAGCCTGGCCACGTTAAATGGCGCCCCGGGGCGCAGAAGGCTGGCGGCGGCCTGCGCACTGATCAGACTGTCGGCCTGCGAGCGTGTCGGCAGGTAGCGGATGCTGTCGTAGACGTACAGCCCGTTCATAACGACATGGTAGGATATGCCGGCTTTGCGGCTGTCTTTTGCGTTGGGGATGATCTCGTAGGAGGTCTCGGCGTTGAAGTATCCGTTCTCCCGCAGGACGTTGCGCGCTATGGCCACCCTGACGTCAGGATTGACGGTTGTAAGCAGTACGGGACGGGCGGCGAACTTGTCGAACATCCACTTCCACGCCTTCCCTTTCCTGTTCACCAGAGCGTTGTATATCCACAGCCCCACAGGCAGGGGCGTCCTTGTGGACGAACTGCCGAAGAGTGCATTATTGGGCGGATACGCAAGGGCGGCCTCTACCTCCTCCACAGCCGCGCTGAAGGCAGCCTCATCCTCCCGTGCGTCGGCGATGTCTATCTGCCGTATGCCTGTGTACAGCCTTTCGCCCTGCGGCAGGTACTTCGTTGTCGAGCAGGAGGCCAGCGATAAAGCCGCCAGCAGGCGGCATAGTGTCTTTATGCGAAGTATGATCATCTGAATAGTTCGTACAGGTAACGCATACGGCGGCGCAGGACAATACCCAGTCCGGTCTCGGTCACCTCGCCGTCGAATATGCTTTTATAGTTCTTGTCGTGGAATACCTTGAGGTAACCCGTTCCGGCCTTGTTGACCCGCCATTCCAGTGAGGCGTTGTCAATGAAAGCCTCCTTCTGCTCTACGTCCCCGGTAGACACCTTTCCGCCGACGACGAAGCGCAGGCGGTCGTTATAGAACCGTTTGGCAAAGCGGAAGGAGTAGTCGGTACGCTGCCCCGCACCCATTTCTGCGTCGGGGTCGTAAGTATCTACGCCGAAGGAGAAGTCCACCGTCTGTAGCGCATCCCCGGCTATGCTGCTTATCTCGTTACGGAGGAAGTTGGTCAGGGCGCTCCCCATGTTCAGGTTCACCTTGCCCGAAGCTCCGCCCGCCAGGTACATGCCGGTAGCCATCATGGCCACGGCCTGGGTGGAACGGCCGTCGGCCCCCATCTTGTCAAGCTCCGACTGCACCGACGCGTCTTCGGGCGCAGCGATGGTAAAGAGCAGCGACATGTTTTCAAGGCGCTGCCTGACGTCTATACCTACGTCGAAATTGACCATCCTCGGCGCTTCGCCCAACAGGCTGACGGAGGTGCGCATCCGTTGCGTGGCTGCAAGTCCGATTGTCGGATTCACCGGGTCGCCGTCCCACTGTAAGTAGCTGCCGTCGCTTATCCGGAACTCTTTCAGGGGGATGACCGGCAGGGCGTACCTCAGCCTTCCGTCCGAGAGCGCATAACGCCCGTTCAGCCTCATCTCTCCCTGCCGGGTGTACTGGAAGGAGAGGTCGCCGCCACCTTCCAGAGCGACGTAGCTCGACCGGTCGGGTGTAAGGTCGGCCCTCAGCGCCACGCTGGGGTCAATGTGTATCAGCATCAGCATATCCATACCGCCCGGCGGGGATAGCTGTGCGATAGAGCCCATCCCCCTCCGGCGCAGGGTAGTATCGGCAAACGAGGTAAAGGTGACCAGGTCCTTCAGCCTGTCCTGCACCGTGAGGGGAGATTCTTTCATGACGTAAGTCATGTCTGTCCCGCCCAGCAGTTTGATGTCGCCCCTTACGGTCATGGTTTCCAGCGGGCCTTTCAGCGTAGCGTCCACGCTTGCCAGCAGACGTCCGTAGACCATACTCTCGTCGTTACGCCTGACGTCGAGCAGTTGCAGGTCGTTGCCCCTGAGGCGCAGGTCGGCCACCGGGCCGGCCGGGCCGGCAAGGCTTACGTCGCCGTCAAGGCTGAGCGGGTTCTTGCCGGCTGCATATAGCCTGAAGCCGTTCAGCACAACCCTGTTGTCTTTTACCTCCAGCTTCTTATCGTCTATACGGAAGCGTGAAGCGGTCATAGAGGTATAGACCGAACCGGTGTCCAGTTGCACGTATCCGTTAACCACCGGGGCTGAGCCGGAGCCGGCGACGTCAAGCCTGGCGTTCAGGCGTCCTCCCAGCGATGCCATACCGTCGGGCACGAAAGGCGTCAGCCGCGACATCGGGAGGGTGTCTACCGACAGGCTTCCGCTTATGCCCTTACCCGCCTCATCGTATACGGCCGTGGCGGAAGCCACTTCGGCGCGGTCGTGATATAAGTGGGCGTCTATCTGGTGCGTCAGTCCGTCAAGCGGAAGGTAAACGGCATTGAGCATCAACTCGCCTACTTCGCCGCCCTCGTACCGCAGACTGTCCACGTGAAGGCCTCCCACCACCATGAACGATTCCTCCGAGGGAGCGTACCGCAGGTCTGCGCTCATCATTCCCTCCATCCGCGGCATCCCGGCAAAACCCGTTGAGACCACGTTCATGTCTATCCGGTTAAGCTCCGCATGCACTTCGGCGAAGTCGCCCCCGTCGTGCACGGAGTGAAACCATAGCGAGCTGTTGGCTTTGCCTGTGAAGCGCACATCGGCCTCAATATCCTTAATGCTCCTGAAGCGTATATAATTGTCGGGGTTTAGCGTAAAGGTGTTGAAGGCGACTACGGGGTTGTAGGGGAAGAGGCTCAGCAGGATGTCTCCCCCATCTTCCTGCACGCCGCGCACGCCCAGTCTGAGGCCCGTCTCTTTGGTGCTGTTGGCGTACAGCAGTTCGGCGTCCGCATACCGGCGCCTCAGACTACCCTGCACCTGCGCGGTAAAAGGTTGCTGGCGGCGGTAGGCATTCTTTATCACCTCCGCCCTGTATATCAGTCCGGCTGTATCCGGGCGGATAAAAGCCCTGACCGTATCTATACGGAACGTGTCGCGCTGAAGGGCGTAGACCGCCGCATCCATCATCAACCCTTCAGGCGGGGATGAAGACGCCTTCACGTCAAGCTCGTTCACGTCTATGTCGTACTGCCGAAGTATGTTGTAAACAGGGTTGTCTTTCCCTGCATGTATGCTGAGGCTCATGTCGGGGAAGAGCGGGCGCAGGGCGTCGAGGTCGAGGGTGGAGTCGGCTTTCATCTGCCGGTCTATACCTCCGGCGATACCTGCAAGCCTGTCGGCAAGGGCTTCGGGGCCGTCGCGGGCGGTCAGGACGATGCCGAAGTCGCCCACGTGGAAAGACAGGCGCGAGGTGTCTGCGCCGGCCAGCGCCTGCAGGGTAAGCGTTTTAGGTTTCACGGAGCGCCCGGACACGTCAAGCTCCCAGTTGCCCAGCGTAAGGTCTGCCCGGTGCGTCTTTTCCATGTCGCTCTCTATCTCGGCGAATAGCTGGAAGGAAGTAGCCAGCGGCATCGGCGTCAGGTTGAGCCGTTGCAGGTCGAGGCTGTCTACATTGCCCGTCAGCATCCCCGTCAGTCCGTTGCGGTAGAGGGACCCGTCGAAAGTCACGTCGGCGGCGAAAGGATACAGGCTCTTCAGGGCAAGCTGCGCCCGGTGGTCTCTGAGCGACCCGTCGATGGAGACGTTCTCCAGAAGGGAAGGGCCGTAGCGTACGCTCTTCAGCCGTCCCTGCCACACGCCCCATGCAGAGTCGGCAAACATATCCGTCCCCCTTCCTTCGGCGCTGAGCGAGGCTTCAAGCCAGAGGAGCGAGTCGGAGGGAAGGAAGGCGGCAGGCTCCAGACTGTCTATATCGAGCGTAGCGTCGTAGCTCCCGCTTGCTGCGTGATAGCTTCCCTTAAGCCCTACACGTCCGCTGTTGCGGGCGAGCAGTGCGGAGACGCTGTACCGTCCGTCTTTCAGTCCGCCCTCTGCCGAGAGGCTTATGCCGCCGGGGATAGCGAAGCGTTCCCTCTGCGGTGCGGGCAGGAGGTTGAGGGCGAAGTCCAGTCGCCTCACCTGCGCTTCAAGCCTCACCTGCGCCCAGCGTGCGGAGCTGTCGGCCATATCTCCCGCCTGTCCTGTGGCAAGGAAGCTGAAGGCTCCGGGCAGGTCGGCGCTTAGCTGCCGCAGGTCGAGCCTTGCGAGGTTTCCCTCAAGCGCTGCCGACAGCGAGGCGGCGCTGTCGGGGTAGGCCGCCCTGAAGTCGTCGGGCAGGTCGCTGGCTGACAGAAGCACGTCGCTCTTGCCTATCGAGGCCGAGAGCGAGACCTGCATATTCCCTTCCGGCCGTTCGCCTAATGCGCTCCAGGGTATAGCCGCCCTGAGTAGCGCCCGCGAGGCCGGCGTCTCAAGTTGCAGGCCGGGTATACGCAGCAGCGAGCTGTCTGAGGCGAGTGTTCCCTCCATCGAGACTACTTTCAGTCCTGAGCGTTCCGTCATGGCCAGTGCGCGTATGCCGGCGTTCATCACTCTCCCCTGATAGAGCAGGGAGTCTGCCGACAGGTTAAGGTCGCTCACGTCAATGTGCACCGGGTCCAGTCCGGCGTGGGGCTCGCGGTTATCGCCGTCGAAGGCTATCCGTCCGCCCGTCACCGTCATACGCCCCGCCGCGTATCGCGACAGACGGAGGTCAATACCGGCGTCAGCCAGTTCTGCCTCCTCCATACCGGCATATAATGAGAGGGTATCGGCCGGAATGTGCACCATAAAACGTATGTGGCTAAGCGCAAGCCGCGAGGCATCTATCTTCCAGCCCAGAGGCTCTGACTCTTCCTCCTGCGTCGCGGAGTCTATCCTCAGGGTAAGGTCCGCGTCGGACAGGGCGAGGTTGTATACAGTCACCCTCTCTCCCGGTACGCTCACGGCGGCTTTGGCCGACAGGCTGCCCAGACTGCCGTTAAGCTCCATTCCCGCTACAAGCGTATCGGTAGCCAGGCGGATGTTTTGCAGCGAAAGGGTATCGATGTAAACTATCTTACTCAATAAAGGCGCCGGTCTGACGCTGATCCTGATTGTCCCGGCGCTCATAAGGGCGTCTTCCGCATCCGGCAGCGAGACCTTTGCACCCGATATGGTAAGGTCAAGCGGGAAAGACACCTTTACCCGTTCGGCCCCGATCCTCATCCCCATAGCTTTTCCGGCATAGCGAAGGGCCTGCATGCCTATCAGGTTCCCCGAAAGGGGTATATATAATAATGTTGGTATCAGTATCAGGCAGGCAGTGAATATTAGTCCTGCAACCTTCAAAAGTAGAAGGAAAGCGCGCGTCCATGATGTTAAGGGCTGATATGACTTCATTCTTTTATCTGCATATAAATAGTTGACTGTCGGGACAAATATAGATATTTCCGTCCAATCCTGGCCCACGGTTTTTCCTGAGCGCCAATGCCGTGTTGGGAGAGCATCCACCGTTTCCCTCGCTCAGGTGACACCAACTCCCTCACTCAGGGGACGCCGATTCCCCCGCTCAGGGGATACCGATTCCCCCGGTAAGTGCTTTTGGTGTGTGCCGACGCCTTAGCCCCTTCGGGCATGGCGATGTCACATAATAATGCCCGGATGGAACCGTCTGTGACCTCCCTCAGTTATGGTCGGGATTCTTCTTTTACAGGCATTTGCATTTCCATGCAAAAAACAATTATCTTTGCGCTTAAGAGCTAATTTAAAGTCTTGCATCGCAAAGTATTATGAGAAGATATAACATAACATATATACTACTGGTAGTTTTTGCTGTTAGCATCCAGTCGCAGGTAAGTCACGGAGGCGGGCCGCTTCCCGCTGTCATGACCCGGAGCTACCAGCACAATTTGTTCGAAGAAATGCCATCCTTTGACCTTGAGAGCGAACTGCGCATTGAAGACCCGTCCTCAGAAGGGCTGCGGGGAGGATACCGGTTTGCATATAAATTTATTACAGACTTCAACCGCAACAACTCCGGGACGTCTTTCACTCTGCCCGACGGAAGGCGCGTATGGAGGCTGGGAATACGCTCGCATGGGGCTCTTTCCATCAATGTCTTATTTACCGAGTACGAACTGCCGGAGGGGGCGCAGGTGTTTCTCTATAACTCATCGCGCACGCATGTTCTGGGCGCTTTCAACCATCTGAACAACTCGACGATGGGACTGTTGCCTGTCTCACCCGTGGAAGGAGACGAGCTGATAGTGGAATACATAGAACCCGCCGTGCCTGCGTTCTCAGGCAGGCTGACCATAGGAGAGGTAAACCACGGGTACAGACCCCTGCTGAAAGGTTACGAGCCGGGCGACAACAGGAGCGATTACGCCTGTATGGCTTCGCCCGCCTGCTTTGGCGAAGACCGGGAATACGCCCTTATAAGCCGTAGCGTGGTATTACTCACCATCGATGGCGTAACAGCCTGTACAGGCGTGATGGTCAACAATACGCTGAACGACGGAAAACCCTACCTGCTTACCGCCTCGCACTGCCTCAATAAAAACTTCGGTGTTACAAGTCCCGACTACGAAGCCGTGGCGGGGAGGATCGTCTGCTTCTTCAATTATACCAGTCCGACGTGCGACAGCCTGATACGCGGGACTGAAGAGATGTCGGTATCTTCGGCTATCTACCGGGCGGTAAACGAAAAAAGTGATATGGCGCTTCTGGAATTAGCCGAAGCGCCTCCTGCATATTACCAGCCTTATTACGCCGGCTGGACGATAGAAGAACGCGGGGATAAGCCTCCATACGCCGGTATACACCATCCCCGCGCCTCGGTGAAACGAATCAATATATGCGAAGACCGCCTGCGGATGAGAACCTTTAGCATCAAGGAAATGGACTTTTACAGTAATTCTCACTGGAATGTGGCGTTATGGAGTGAAGGCAGCACCGACGGAGGCTCTTCCGGGTCGCCGCTGTTCGACTCCTCGCACCGGCTGACGGGATATTTATCGGGAGGAGCTTCTACGTGCTTTGCGCCCGAGGACGACTATTACGTCGCTTTTTCCAAAGCCTGGGCGCCCTCCGATAACGCCAGCGAACAGCTAAAGATATGGCTAGACCCCGCAGGTAACGGCAGTCAGACACTTGACGGGCTTGACCCTTATGACATCAACCCGTGTTACCGGCTCAGCAACATAGGAGACCGGAAGCTGCAGGACAGCATCTCGAACACCAGGCTGTCGGCGCCCGCCAGCGGCAATCTCTTCGGCATAAACTCACTGCAAACCACGGAATACGCCGAAGGATACCATACGCAGGGCAGTGCGTGGATAGACGGCGTATATCTGGTGACGCCCGCCATAGACGACGCGCCCGGCAGCCTGGAGGTGGAGATCAGGTTATATGAAGGCAACGGATCGCCCCGCACACTGCTCCACTCGGAGACTTTCAACCCCGTCTACCGCGAACTGTCCCTTATAGACAGCACATTCATAGACACGAAAAAACGGCTCGGCAGGGCGCAGGAGTCATTCGTCAGGTTCAGCCGGCCGGTACACGTACCATCCGGAGTCTTTTATGCCGGGTACAAAATCAAATCGGCGGCCAACTCTTCATTTGCCGTATACAACCTGTCGAAGGGACTGGCGTCCGGCAACACTGCCTGGATCAACAATAAAGGCAGTTGGATACAAGCCTCCGCCCATCCGCTGGACCCATTCGCCACCTCTTTGTTCATCGACCCGGTGGTGCGCTACTCCAACGACTCTTCCAGTGAAGCCGCTCAGCGCGAAGATGTAAGGGTATGGGTGGATACGTCCCGCAAACAGATTCACATACGCCTCTCTTACGCAGACAACAACGTGTGCAGAATATACTCGACCGGAGGGCAGCTGCTACAGGAAAATACCATAAATGCAAGCGAGTCCATCATCTCCGCATACAGTCTTAACTCAGGCGTTTACATCCTGCAAATCAGGAGAAACCACTCCTCTTACGCCCAAAAGATCTTTCTCTAAGATGAAACTTAATAAGTATTAATTGGAGGGATTTTATTATGCCTTTACATATACGGAATAAAAAATTAGTTTAGTTTTGCAAACGGATGTAATTAGAAGTCAAATACTAAGTGAGAGAAGGCTAATTATTTAAAACTATCTAAAGAATATATAATAAAATAACATTTAAACTTACATTAAAATGAGCAAAAAGTATGTATTGCCACTTCTTGTTTTGGCAGCGATCGTAACCCTTTCTTCTTGTTCAAACAAGTTGAATCCGTTAGCAGAAGAATACGTAAAAGCAGAACCACAACCGCTTGAAGCTATCGGAGGTGAAGTGCCTGTTACCATAGACGCTACATTCCCCGCCAAGTGGTTCAATAAAAATGCAGTAGTAACCATCACTCCTGTTCTCCGCTACCAGGGAGGAGAAGCCTGGGGGACAGCTTACACGTTCCAGGGCGAAAAAGTGAAAGGGAATAATCAGGTTATACCACAAAAGAACGGAGGAAATGCCACGCTTAAATCTTCTTTCAGCTATAAACCGGAAATGAAGAAATCCGAATTGTTCCTGACATTTGATGCTAAGATCAAAAACAAAACAGTTCAGCTCCCCGACCTGAAGATTGGAGAAGGCGTTATTGCCACATCCGAACTTGCTGACGCCGCCACCGCCACCCCGGCTATAGGCGCCGATAAATTCCAGCGGATAATAAAGGAAGCTCATAATGCCAACATTATGTTCCTCATCCAACAGGCCGAACTGCGCTCAAAGGAATTAAGCAAACAGGAAATATCCGACTGGAAGAACCTTGTGAAGAATGCCAGCGACGCCCCCAACCAGAACGTGGCAGTGGAAATATCCGCCTACGCTTCTCCCGACGGCGGTGTTAAGTTAAATACAGGTCTGGCCGAAAAACGCGAAAGCGCCACTTCTTCCTACCTGGACAAAGAACTGAAGAAAGCAAAAATAGACGTCCCCGTAGACGCCCATTATACAGCACAGGACTGGGAAGGATTCCAGGAACTTGTATCCAAATCCGCCATTCAGGACAAAGACCTTGTGCTCCGCGTGCTCTCCATGTATAAAGACACGGAACAACGCGAACAGGAAATCAAGAATATCTCTTCTGTTTTCAGCGTACTTGCCGAAGAAATACTTCCCCAGCTACGTCGTTCACGCCTGACGGCCAACGTTGAAATCATCGGTAAATCCGACGACGAAATCAGCGCCTTGGCCAAAAGCAACCCAGGCGCGCTGAACGTTGAAGAAATCCTTTATGCCGCCACATTAACCAATAACGCAGCAGAAAAGGAAGCCATCTATACAAAAGCCACCCAGCAGTATCCGAACGACTACCGTACGTGGAACAACCTCGGTAACGTCCGTTTCCGCGCCGGAGACCTGGCTAAGGCAGAAGAGTTGTTCAACAAAGCCAACTCGGTAAAGGCAAACAACGAATCAAATCTCAACCTGGGCCTGATAGCGCTGACCAAAAGCGACAAAAGCAAAGCTCAGCAACTGTTCGGAAGCGCAGCCAGCGTAAACGAGTTAAGCGAAGCCCTGGGTGTACTCTACCTGAAGCAGGGAGAATATGCAAAAGCCGTCAGTTCATTCGGGTCTATAAAGAGCAACAATGCCGCTCTGGCTCAAATACTGACCAAAGATTACAGCAAAGCTCAGCAAACGCTCAACGCCGTACCTAATGCCGACGGCGCTACCGAATACCTGAAAGCAATCGTCGCCGCACGTACCAACGATACCAACGGCGTGGTGAATAACCTCAAGGCCGCTATCGCAAAAGACAGAGTATACGTAAAAGAAGCCGCCAGCGATCTGGAATTTGCCAAGTATACGACGAACGCTGATTTTGCCGCCCTGATAAGGTAAGTTTTTTGTATTAGTTAGTTATACTATTTATTCTTTTCAATCCGGGGGCTGCCACCAAAAAGGCAGCCTCTTTTTCTTTATAGTATATGAAACTATTCATCAGCGAACATGCCGGTGACGACTTAAATCTCCTGCTCCTGAGCGCCGGCCGGTATCCGGGGATAGACGTAGCGTTCGCCGTCGAACAGATTGCATGCCGAAGGCAGATACGCGACAAGCTCCCTTCGTGGTATTCGGATGACGAACTGATATACCCTGCCGGCATAGCGGCGGAGCAATGCTCCACGGAGCCGACAGCCTTGTACAAACAACGCCTCGTAGACGCCTCCGCCCATGTGTGCGACCTTACCGGAGGACTTGGGGCAGACAGCTTCTTCCTTTCGCGAAAAGCGAAGCAGGTCACGTACATCGAACGCATAGGGAAGTACTGCGCCGCCGCCCGGTATAACTTTGCGCGCCTCGGAGCGGAGAATATCGACGTGATAGAAGGAGACGCAACAGCATGCTTCCCCGACTTACCCCTGCCGGTCGATGTATTCTATGCCGACCCTTCCAGAAGGAGCGGTGGAGGTAAACGTATATTCGCCATCGGCGAATGCGAACCTGACCTTTGCGCGCTGCTGCCCGCCCTGCTGCAGCGCGCCCCGAAAGTAATAGCCAAACTGTCGCCTATGGCCGACCTGCGGCGCACGCTTTCCCTGTTACCCGGCGTCAGCGAAGTGCATGTGCTTGCGGTCAGGAACGACTGCAAGGAGCTTCTGTTTGTTATCGGACGGGGCGCACCGGCGCTCCCGCCGCCTGTACACTGCGTCCATTTCACGGCTGAAGGCAGGGAGGAGTCTTTCTCTTTCTGTCTGGAGAAAGAAAAAGACTTTCCCGCCGCCTGGGCTGCGGAAGGCGTGCAGGCGTATCTCTACGAGCCTAATGTGGCTATACTAAAAGCCGGAGCTTTCAAAAGCATTACCCGTCAGGGCGTATGCAAACTGCATGTGAGCAGCCACCTGTACACTTCGCCCGGGATGGCCGACAACTTCCCGGGGCGGTGCTTCGAGGTGGAAGACGTCATTCCATTCAGCAGCAGGATTTGCCGGGACCTTCACAAAGCCATCCCCCGCGCCAATATAACTGTGCGTAATTTCCCCCTGACGGTGAAGGAGCTCAGGCTGCGTACCCGGATAGCCGACGGGGGCGGGGTGTATTTATTTGCCACTACTTTGTACGATGGCGCGAAAGCGCTGATCGTCTGCCGGCGGCATCACGGACGTGTTTAATCGCAGGCGGCCAGCGCGGAGAGTTTCTCTCTGAGGAAACGGCCGGTGTACGACGACCGGCAGCAGGCGACCTCTTCGGGCGTTCCGGCGCATACCAGCGTCCCGCCCGCGTCGCCACCTTCGGGGCCGAGGTCTATTACGTAGTCGGCGCATTTGATAACGTCCATGTTGTGCTCTATTATGACCACGGTGTGCCCTTTTGCTATCAGTTCGCCAAATACCTTCATTAGCGTCTTTATGTCATGGAAGTGCAGACCGGTAGTAGGTTCGTCAAATATGAAAAGCGTATGCTGCCGTTGCTCCCGCGACAGGTGGAAGGCCAGTTTGACACGCTGGTTTTCACCTCCCGACAGGGTAGACGAGGGCTGTCCGAGCCTGATATACCCCAGGCCGACGTCCTGAAGGGGTTTAAGCCGTTTGATTATCTTCTTCTCCTGTATCTCATCAGACTCTTCCAGAAACTCGATAGCCTGATCGACGCTCATCTCAAGGAAGTCGTATATGTTGACGCCGCGGTACTCAATGTCCAGCACCTCCTGGCGGAACCGCCTGCCGTGGCACACCTCACATTCCAGTGATATATCGGCCATGAACTGCATCTCAACCGTGATATACCCATCGCCTTTACATTCCTCGCAACGCCCGCCCTCCTTGTTAAAGGAGAAGTAGGCCGGCGAGAAGCCCATCTGTTTCGACAGGGGCTGCTCTGCGAAGAGCCTGCGTATCTCGTCGTAGGCGGTGATGTAGGTGACGGGATTGGAACGCGAACTTTTACCTATCGAGTGCTGGTCCACGAAATCGGCCAGGGCGATGAGCTTAACGTCGCCCCCGAACGACAGGCAATCGGCGTACGGCCCCATCGCTCCATCCAGGTGGCGCCTGATGCCTTCGAAGAATATGTCGCGCACCAGTGTGGTTTTCCCTGATCCGCTGACGCCGCTCACCACGGTAATCACGTTCAGCGGGAATTTGACGTCTATCTCCTTCAGGTTGTTACGCCTCGCTCCCTTTATCTCTATGTAATTGTTCCACTTGCGCCGGAATGCCGGGACCTCTATACGGCTCTCGCCCGTAAGGTAACGCACCGTGTAACTTTCCTTACAACTGTTCAGCCGGGCCACGTCGCCCTGGTATACCACCTGTCCGCCCAGCCGTCCGGCAAGTGGACCGATGTCAATTATATAGTCGGCGGAGCGTATTATATCCTCGTCATGCTCCACCACTACCACCGTGTTACCAAGCCCCTGCAGGCGCCTCAGTACACTGATAAGCATATCAGTATCCCGCGAATGAAGCCCTATGCTCGGTTCATCGAGTATGTACATCGAGCCGACCAGACTGCTGCCAAGCGAAGCGACCAGGTTAATACGCTGGCTCTCGCCCCCGGACAGCGATGAAGACAGGCGGTCAAGGGTGAGGTATCCGAGGCCGACGTCAACAAGGAACTGCAGGCGGCTTTTTATCTCCGTCAGCAGGCGGCGGGCCACGGCAGCGTCAGCGTCGCTTAGTGTGAGCCGGTCGAAGAAAGCCTTCATATCCGTAACCGACATCGACACCAGTGCAGATATGTCCTTACCGCCCACCCTGACGTACATCGCCTGCTTTTTCAGCCGGCAGCCCCGGCACGAGGGGCAGACAGTCTTCCCCCGGTAACGCGCCTGCATGACGCGGTACTGTATCTTGTAAAGGTTTTCAGACACGAAGGCGAAGAAGTCGTCTATCCCGTGCAATCCGCGCGCACCATGCCACAACAGGTCCTTCTCCCCGGCCGTCAGTTCGTAGTAAGGGCGATGAATGGGGAAGTCATACTTCCCGCTCTTACTTATAAACTTCGTCAGCCATTCTCCCATCACATCACCCTTCCAGCAGGCCACGGCGCCCTCGTACACAGAGAGCCTCTTATCGGGAACCACCAGGTCTTCGTCAATCCCCACCACCTTGCCGAAGCCTTCGCACTCAGGGCAGGCCCCTATGGGGTTGTTAAAGTTGAACATCATTTCCGACGGCTCATCAAAGCTTATCCCGTCAGCTTCAAACCTCTTCGAGAATTCCCGCACCACGACACCTTCCGGCGCATAGAGGCGTATCAGGCATGAGCCGCGCCCCTCAAACAGGGCCGTCTCCACCGAATCGGCCAGGCGGCCCCTCAACATCCTGTCCTCCTCTACAGACAGGCGGTCTATCATCAGCTCCACCGGCGAAGACAGCGACGATCCGCCATCATCCATCGCTTCCTGTATACGCCGCACCTCCCGGCCGTCGTACAAACGTGTGTACCCTTCCTTGATTAATATATCCAGTTGCTCGCTCATCCCGCGTCCCGGCGGCAGGGTTATTGGGGCGAATATATCAAAACGCGTCCCGGCGGGGTACGACAGCGCCCACTCCACCACGTCGCTCACCTGATGCTTCTTCACCTCCTCGCCCGATACGGGCGATATCGTCTTCCCTATCCTGGCGAATAACAGGCGCAGGTATTCATACACTTCGGTGGAAGTGCCTACGGTGGAACGCGGATTACGGGTATTCGACTTTTGCTCTATCGCAATAGCAGGCGGGATGCCCGTGATGTAGTCACACTCCGGTTTCTGCATCCGTCCGAGGAACTGCCGGGCGTAAGACGACAGGCTCTCCACGTACCGCCGTTGTCCTTCGGCATATAGCGTATTGAAGGCGAGCGACGACTTACCGCTGCCCGACAACCCGGTCAGCACCGTAAGCTTATTCCTTGGGATTTCCAGATCCACATTTTTGAGGTTATTGACGCATGCACCCTTGATACGTATACTACAATTTTTAGCCATAACACTGTTTGTTAGTAAGTTCGAGCCGCAAAGGTAAGAGAAAATCCCGTATTGCCCCCCGTGGCGCCGTCCGTGACGCTTGGGGTTATCTTCCAATGCCGTGTTGGACGGGTTGGCGAGAGTGTATGAACTCAGGATAAGCGCATCCGTGCGGGCTAAATATTATATGTTATTATTGTCCGCTAAAACCAAACGCAAACAAATGAATACCTTTTGCCTCCTTATTTCATGTAGAAATAGTTTTTATTCTGAAAAGTAATCCCTCCCTTTATATATTTATTCCAAAAGAGCCGGCTCCGGGTAGAGAGAGGCTGTCCGGTAAAATATGCACTTTTACTCATGTGGCGCTTTTGTTGTTTGCAGGTACAAAGTTATCGCTAAAAGGACTGATACTACATTACGGAATATCAGCCCTTAACTAAACGACACTGGGTTAAAATACCGGCCAGCAGCAGACAACGGGCATCGCAGGCGATGTCAGCTACGGCGCCTCAGACGGAGACTCGGGCGTAAACTCCGGAAACGGCAAAGCGCGCGTGACGTACCGCATCCGTCCATAAACACCCACACCCGGTAGCAGATACATTGCCCGGCTTCAGACAGACGCCCTGTCCGGATGCCGGGCAATCATCCGTTTGCCGTACCGGCATCGATATGAAACAGATTGCTCTTATCCGCGCGCCGGA